>NZ_JBFAIC010000049.1:0-90016 GCF_040654515.1 Dactylosporangium sp. NPDC050688 | reverse complement strand
GCACGCTCACGCAGCTCATCGTTGTACTTCTTCGGTGCAGGCATTGCCGGTGTTCCTCCAGGTTTCGATGTCTCCATCTAACCCGGGGCGGAACACCTCGTAGTGCCCGTCCTCGGTACTCGCGCCGCGGGTTTGGACAGGGCCGAAGACCTGGTGCAGGAGTCGTACGCGGTCTTCAAAGCTGCCGCTTCCACCGTCGACGTACACGTAGACCTCGTCGAGTTTGCGGGCCGGCTCGAACCAGGCCTTGTCCTCCGGGGGCATCGGCACGATCTGGGCCGGCAGGGTGTGCTGCACCCAGTCGACGATGAATGCGACGGCACCGCGCTCGTACAGGTGATGGTCGCCGTTGCGCTGATGCCACACGACTACCGGCCACCTGTCCGGCTCTCCCTTGGTCAGCCAGCACAGCGAGTGCCCGTCGTAGGTGCCGCCCCAAATCAGGAGGCCATCTGTTTCGGGGTACAGCGGGTACGGGTACCAATCCGGATGTCGGCGGCGAGCGTCCGCATGGCCGTCTCGTAGTGCAGTGTTCCGCGCGAGGTTCATACCTCGGCCTGACAACGGGTACGCGAAGAGGTAGTCGAAGAACCTGCCCATTCCGTAGGCGCTCAGCAGATCCTTGAAGTCAGCTGGCAGGATCACCCCGAGCTCAGCCTCGCAGTCAGCGAAGGCCTGCCGACGCGGTGCATCGATCACCTCGTCCGGCGGCGGCACCAGGGCAACCAACTTCTCCACACGCATGGCGACACCCTAAAGGGCAGCTACCCGGGTCTGAATCGCATGGCACAGGTGCACCGATACGCGAACCTGGACATCCGCTCTTCGGCAAGACGGGAAGCGTCGGTGTCGCCGGGGTGCGTCGCTCACTGTGACGAGGACTGTAACGGTGCCGCGCGAGACCAGCGGCAGATCCAGATGGTGGCCGCGAACCCGGTTGCCGCTCTGTCGATGGCTGTGACACGGTCAGGTCCCCGATCCCCGCTCCGAGGCCCAGATGACGATCTACTTTTACGGTGCTGACGAGGTTCCCTACGGCTGCTTCTCCAACTTCTCTGGCCACGGCTTCGACCTCGACGGCCATTGGTGGACGACCGCCGAGCACTATTTCCAGGCCCAAAAGTTCCCCGGCACCCGCCACGCCGAGCTCATCCGGCGGACGGCGACCCCGTTGCGGGCCGCCGAGCTGGGCCGCGACCGGTCCCGGCCGCTGCGCCGCGACTGGGAACGGGTCAAGGACGACGTGATGCGCCGGGCCGTGACGGCCAAGTTCACCGCCCACGCCGACATCCGCGCCATCCTGTTGGACACCGGCGACGAGGAGATCGTCGAGGACACCAGCACTGACCACTACTGGGGACGCGGCCGCAGCGGCACCGGCAAGAACATGCTCGGACGGATCTTGATGCGCACCCGCACCCAGCTGCGCCCCGACCTCACCCAGAACGCCAACATCCAAGGCCGCCGACTGCGGCGATAGCACTGAGCGCAACCACCGCGAACGCGCTGTCCGCGGCATGTGCGGATGCTTACCACTCTGCAATGGTGCCCTTTTAAGAGCTGTCTCGTAACGCGGTGAAGGCGCTGCCCGGTACCGGGTTGGTGCTCAGCTTGCGAGGGTGATGTTGTACAGGTTGGCGATGCCGGAAGCGGCGTCGGCCAATGTGTGGGCGGCGCGGCGGTAATCGCGCAGGATCTTCCAGTTCTTCATCCTGGCCAGGGTGTGTTCGACCCTGGCACGGACCGTGCGGTGCTGGGCATTGAGGTCTTCCTTCCAGGCCGGCAGATCGCTGCCATCGGTGGGCTTGCGGTACGGGATGATCACTTCGGGGTTGCCGCGGTAGGCGCCGTCGGCCATGACCGGTCGTCCGGCCAGCTTCTGGTCGATGCCCGAGGTGCGGTAGACGACCGTGTCGTTGCGGTTGCCCGGCTGAGGGTCACCGACGACGATGACCAGGCGGGTGCTCGCGTCGATGGCGACCTGCAGGTTCGTCGAGTACCGGTAGTTCTTGCTCCGTGCGGCCAGGCGGTGGTCCCGGGTCGGGATCAGCGTGCCGTCAACGATGGCGATCTGGTCGACCGGCCGCCGCCGCACCGGGGCGAGTGCGAGGAGCGGTCCGAGCGTGTCGATGGCCCGGTGCGCAGCGGAGTGCGACACCCCGAACAGCGGTCCGATCTGACGCATGGTCAGGTTCGTGCGCCAGTACGCGGCCACCAGCAGCATCCGATCGGCGAGGTTGAGGGCCCACTGCCGTCCAGGCCGCCCGTCGGTGATCGAGTCCCCGCCTCGCTCGGCGACAAGACGGACCAGCCGGCGGAACTGGGCGGGCTGCAGCCCGGTGAACGGAAAGATCCACTCGGGCCGGGCTGCGGAGATCACCTGTACCCAGGCATCATCGACGACCGTCCCAGCGGACCGAGATCGGGGTTACGAGACGTCCCTTAGACAGGAAAGCCAGAATCCTTGAACTCAGATTCCGCCAGGTGCAGATAGCGATAGTCATGTTCGATGCCACTCTGTTGTTGAATCGATTTGCTGGCTACGTTTACCGCTAGGCCACTCACTACTCCGAGAGTTGTAACGCCGAGACCAAGGCCAGGAATGTCCATACGCTGGCCGGCATACTCAGCGGCGACCGCAACTGCTACCAGCGCTCCCCGCCGGATAACCAGCGGGATGCCCGATTCTCGACCGTGCCGCACTAATTGGTTTCGCGCGTCGGCTAACTGGCGTTCGACGCGGGCGTACGCGTCCCTTGGATGGAGACTTTCCAGCGATCCGAGAAAAGCCGCAAGCGCGTTCATCATATCAACACGAGACGGTTCATGCTTTTCTCGGAATTCCCAGAGACTACCAAGATCGACACCCTCTCCCGGCACGGGAAGGAGGGGTCCGATGTCAACCTTCCAACCTTCCAACCATCCGACACCCGGCGCCCTGCAATAGGGTCGACGTTCAATCGAAACGCAGTCGTTATATCCGTGTGTGGATACAGGCTTTCTGGCCCTTCACTACCGTGCCGCCAGTTATTATCGGCGGCGATCCTGGAAGCCATGATGCTGATCACCATGTGCATCAGTCGCGGAGATCCGTAGAGCCGACTCGGCGAATCCGGATGCCGAACCGCGTATCCTTGCGTTATCAACATATCCACGACGCCCGGATTCAGCTTCCCCTCGTAGAGCATCGTGTTCGAATTGAGAATAGGCGGCTCTTCAGGAATTTGGACATCAAGCGGGCCAATTTCGCTAAGGGCCTGCTGAAGATCCGGAATAACTCTATCTTGAGTTAATGCACGCCGATAGTCCCGATACGGTCTGATGGGGGCGTAAAAACCTCTATCTCTGATCGCTTCCATTTCTGGTCCTAGGCGCGACCGCCATCCCGGCGCTACTACAGTGCGTAAGCCGTCCCAATAGAGAATTGCTTGCTGGATGACATTGGTCGGTGCGGCGGCAAACGGATAGTAGAGCATTGTGGGCATATAGACATCCCCGCTCGATCGCTGGCTGAAAGATGCCAATATAACCTGTACGAACCTGAGCGTCGAGTACTGCAACGTCCTACTTGTCCAGATCAGTACCGAGCCTCACTCCGGCACCTGTCCAGACTCGTATCAGTCGCTGCATCGAGGGACTTCATACCATGATTACGTGCGCGCTCATCGGCAGATCCGCGCACTCGCACCCTGAATGGTTTCATGATCGCTTGTACACAGCGTGAACGGGCTTGGGAGCGACCGTCGGCATCACCGGGTGGTCAAGATCTGCGAGTGGTGCCGGTTCTCACGAACATTACGGCGCGCGGTGCTGGCAACGTGGCGCCGAACTCGCGAACAAAGCCATGATCCTCTGCTATGTGCTCCTGACCATACGGATGGGCCTCTGATCGTCAGCTCCGAGCGTCCACGATGAGCAGGCCGACCGCGTCGATCGGAAGATCGTCATCCAGTGAGCCTTTCCGCGCAACGTGTTGATCACTGATGGTCATCATGTGGTGCGGGCGTGGTCGGTGTGGAGCAGAACGAGTGCGGCGGCGACGATTGCGCCGATCCGCCGTGGGCAGAGGCTGACGTTGCGCAGCGCCCTGAACATGCCTTTGAGCAGGGCGTTGCCGCGTTCGGCGATGGCGCGTACCGCGTTGTGGGCGTGGTTGAGTTGCTGCTGGTGCAGGGTGAGCCGGCCGTCTTTGGGCTTCTTGAACGCGATGGTGATGGTGTCGGCCTCGCCTTCGTAGCCGAGATCGCCGAGCGTGCGCAGATCACCGGCGACCTCGGTGATGGTGGGCAGGATCTCGGCGTGGGCGCGGACCGCGGTGGTGTCGTGTTCCCGGCCGGGCCGTACCGGCGAGGTCCAGATCGGCCAGCCGTCCGGCGCGGTGATGACCTGGACGTTGCCGCCGTGCTGGGCGTGCTTGCCTGACCACCACAGGTCCACGCCTGGGGTCGGGCCGGGGGTACGGCACCGGTCGGTCTCGATCAGGGTGCCGTCGATGGTGACGTGGCCGTAACCGGCGGCCTTGGCGGCGAGGAGTGCGCCGTGCAGACCCGGCGAGCGGGCGGCGAGGACGTCGATACCTTCGTGCAGGTAGTCGTAGCCGGTCGAGACGCTGATCGCGTTGTCGCGGGCCAGCTGTCTCATCCGGATGCCGTCGCAGAACCAGCGCAGCACAAGGACCGCCTGCTCATGACAGGGCAGCGACCTGGTCCGTTGCCGGGTGCCGCGTCGGGCACGCTCGGCTGTCAGCAGACCGGCCAGGAAGTCCACCGTCTCGTCGCGTACCGGCAAGGACGCGATGTATGTGACACTCATCGTCGGCGCAGAGCCCCATGTGAAGTTGATCTGTGAGAGGACCACCTTCATACCGGGGTTCTGCGTCTTTTCGTTGCACGGCAACGGATTCCGGCGTGTCGACCGCCGCACCACCGAACGTCACCCAGCGTCAGCAGATCGTTGCGCGGAATGGCTCAGTCCGCCGTTCTAAACGCATCCCCACCCGCAGCATGCTGCGGGTGGGTCCCAAACCACAGATAATGATCAAGAAGTAGTGACTCGCCCAGGCCCCGGACTCACGCATATCTGGGCCCGTTTTTGCCGACGAAGCCAGGGCGGTGAGCGCGTTGCTGAAACGATGTATCTCGACCACGGTGCTTAGCGCCTACTCCGTTGTTGTGTTCATACCACCATGTGCTGCGCTGGAGCCAAGGCCGTCGTTGTCGGGTGCGGCGGTTGTCGGGGTGAGGGAGGGCTCGGCGGGTAGCTGCAGTGCGGTGAGGATTGCGGCGACGGCGACGCGGTAGCGGTTGCCGACTCGCAGGACCGGGATCGGGAACTGCCCGTTCCTGGCGAGCTGGTACGCCAGGGCGCGCCCGAGACCGAACACGCTAGCGGCGGTTGGCAGGTCGGTGATGGCACCGAGCGCGCGGATACGTTCCTCCGTCCAAGGCTCTTCCCCGTCGCGGGTCGTTGTCGGAGGTTGCGGCGGTACGGTCGGCGTCGGGTGCCTGGCGTCTTGGGCCGGACGGTTGCTGGTCACGGGCTGCTCCTTCAGCAGTGAGCCGGGAAAGGGGACAAGGATGCCGCCCGAGTCGGTCCTGCACAGGGCAGCGAGAGGCGGGACGGACAGCCGGCTGTGCCGTTGCAGATTCGGACGGCAAAGGGTCTGACCGCGAAGATCTGACGGGGGTGTGTTGTGGTCGGACATCGACGTCGACTCGGCACACCTGCTGTTCCAGCGCTGGCGGCGCAGAGGCGGATTCGGCGGCTGCCTGTGCCGTCACCACGCCGAGGTCGAGCCAGATCGTGCCGATTGGATCGGGGACGGTCACACCTCGTCGAACACGGCTACCGGCCGCCAACGTGGTTTTCGGCCGTCGGCTCAAGGTCGTACGTCACATCGGTCCACACCGCCGGCAGACCGGGCGCGACGTCCGGCCTGCCGGCGTGGTGCAGTGGTGTGCGCACCGTTTCGTAGCTCGTCCGCCAGGCGGCGCTGCGGCGCCGATTCAGTCGACGCCGGCGTCCGATGTCGCGGTGGCTCGCCGGTCCTGGTTGCCGGATGACGTGGCGTCGTTGGCCGGGTGGGTGCTCATGGTGCCGCCCACCGGTCGGGGTCCAGGAGCAGGCACAGGGCGGCGGCGGCCTGTTGTGGCACGACCCCGTTGCCGAGCACTCGCAGCGCGCGGGTGCGGGGCAGCCCGAGCTGCGGGTGGGTGACCCACAGCTCGGGTAGCCCCATCAGCCACTCGACGAACGACGGCGCGAGGACCGGTTTGCCGTGCCTGCCGGGCTGCGACGGCTCCGGCGTACGTCGGCCGAGTAGGACCTCCCAACGGGTGACGGCTGTGGCGTACTCGCCCCAGCGCTGATCGTCGGGCTGTCCGAGCTCGACCGACGGTTCGGCGGCCATCCGGCCGACCGTCTCGGTGTGGGTGCCGGCGACAGCGGTGGTCAGGTCAGCCCGGCCGTCGTCGTGGTCGCTGGCTCCGTGCCCGTCCGACGCGCGGGGTGTGGGCAGGAACCGGACGGCCGCTGCTGGCAAGGTCAGGTCGCCGTGTGAGCCGCGCTGTCCGGGGCAGCCCTTGCTGCCGTCAGTGGCGCGTGGGGTGGGCAGCAGCCGAGCGGCGTCGGTCAGGGCCCGGCTGGCGTGCCCGCTGGGTGGAAGGGCCCGTCCGGCGGTGGCGTCGGCCGAGGATCGGCTGCCGGCAACCGTCGGTGTGGGCAGCCGGCGTGGCTGGGAGGGTTTCCCGACTCGTGCCGCTTCGTCGCCGTGGACCGCCGTCTCCGGAGTCGGCCGCCACACCACGTTGCGGTTGCTGCCGTCGATGGGGCCGGTGCCGCTGCC
The DNA here is from genome assembly GCF_040654515.1 of Dactylosporangium sp. NPDC050688. NCBI lineage: Bacteria > Bacillati > Actinomycetota > Actinomycetes > Micromonosporales > Micromonosporaceae > Dactylosporangium > Dactylosporangium sp. NPDC050688. Next base: position 83,172 of record NZ_JBFAIC010000049.1, on the reverse strand, counting down.
GGCTCTCGGGGCGGGTGCCAGCTGTGCCCGGGCGAGGCTGTCGAGGCTGGGGCGGATCGCCGCGCCGGGTGAGGGTGACTGGTTGGTGCCGTACGGCACGGCGGTCGGTGTCGGCAGGAGATGGTGGCGGGTGCCGCCGGGCTCGATGAGGTCGGGCAGGCCGTGTTGGTGGCCGACGCCGCGGCCGTCACGGGCGCACGGGGTCGGCAGTGTCGGCGCGTGCGTGGAGGCGTTGCTGGTCGGCGGCCAGCAGGAACAGCCGGTCGCGGCGGTGGGGTGCGCCGATGTCGGATGCGCGTAGGCATGCCCAGCGCGTGTCGTACCCGATCTGGGCCAGGTCGGCGTGGACGGTGTCGAAGCCGCGGTGCAGGAGGGCGGCGACGTTCTCCACGAAGACGAGTGGTGGTCGAAGTGCGCGAACGGCGTCGGCGACGGCGGTCCAGACGCTGGAGTGTTCGCCGGTGATGCCGGCGCGTTTGCCGGCGTTGGAGATGTCCTGGCACGGGAACCCGGCGGTGAGGATCTCGACCGGTTCGATGCCGCTCCAGTCGACGTGCCGGATGTCGCCGAGGTTGACGATGCCGGGCCAGTGGTGTTCGCAGACCGTTGTGGCGTGCGGGTCGGTTTCGGCGTACCAGGCGAGGTGTCCGCCGAGGACCCATTCGACGGCGAGGTCGAGCCCGCCGTAGCCGGTGCACAGCGATCCGATCCGCGGCCCACCGCCGAGCCCGGTGGCCGCGCCGGGGTCGCCGGGTGCGGTGTGCCGGCCCGGTGCGGCGCCGGTGAGGTCCGCACTCACGCCACCTCCCACGCGCCGCCGCGACCGTCGCCCGGGTCGGCGGTCAGGTCGGCGGTCAGGTCGGTGCCGGGTTCGCTGGGGTGCGGGCAGGTCCACGGCCCGCACCCCGGCGCGTCACCACCGCCACCGGCGTCACCACCGGTGCCGTCGCTGTCGTCGGTCGCCGGTTTCGGTCGCAGCACGACCTGGTCGAGGGGCACCCGCTGGCGGTGCAGGAAGAACTGCCCACGCAGCGGATGCCCGTCGGCGTTGGCCCGCGCCGACCCGTGCCGGATCGCCGCGTCGAACGCGACCGCGTCGGCCCACTCGGCCGGGCTGCCGGCCCGCAACGCCGACCAGAACCGGTCGTCGTGGTAGGGGCACGTTATTGCGAATGTCCGGTAACGATCACTGGCCGGGTGATGGTTGGCGTGCCGTGAGCTGCGCAGTGCGAGGATGGGATCATGAGTTCGGCGCAAAGGGACAGCAGGTCGGACGACGAGGACATGTCGGCCAAGCTGGCGGCGCTCGATCAACCCGCAGAGGTGGTCGGTGCGGCGGGCGAGTGGCTGGCGTCGCGGCTGCGTGACGACGGGTTTGTCTGGGCCCGGTCGCTGGCGAAGTTGGAGCGGCGCGTGGGTGTCCGCCGGGAACAGATTCACCTGCAGCGCTCGAAGTGGAACCGCACGGGTCAGCTCGTTGAGTTCGGCGTGGTCCTCAACGTGCGCGATGGCGCGTTGAGGAAGTGGCGTCGCGCGAACCCGGACCTGACCAGCTGTGCCGAGGAGAACGACGACTGGGTGTGCGGGCATCCGCTTGGAGCGCTGACCGCAACCCGGGGCTGGGCGCAGGTCGACCTGACGGTTCCCGCCAGCCGGGGCGACCAGCTTGATGCGTTCGTTGGGTTGCTGCGCGCCGTTGCTCTGCCCTGGTTTGATGCTTCGCGAGATCCGGAACGGATCGCGGTCGAAGTCCCTGATGTGACCGTCAGTCTGTATGTGGTCGATCTTGCTGAATGGCTTGTGTGTAAAGGCAACCAGGAACAGGCGGTTCGGCTGGTTGAGCGTTGGCTCGCCAAGGATCCGGGTCGTCAGCCGGACTTCGAGACAGGCCGAGCGCTTGGACACGAGGGCGAACGACCGGATATTTTTATGAGTCAATGGGTCACGGTCGGATGGAGTAGCGCCGTACTGGGCCTGGTCTGAGTTCGTCCGCGGGGTTGTCGCCCGCTGGAGCGTGGAGTTGGTGGCTCCGCTGGTTCGGGCTTCTTCGAGTGGGTCCTGTCGGGTGGCGGTGTTGTGGTCGGTCACGGCACCTCCGGCGGTCGGGCTCGCACGTCGGTGAGCGGAATGAACGCGGTCGCCTGGCCGAGCTCGTTCGGTGTGGGTCCGGCTGGCGTCGGTGTGTCAGCGAGCCGCTGCGCAAGAGCGGCGACGGCGTCGCGGTCGCCTTCGAGCGCGACACGTTCGTCGTCGGTGAGGTCGAGTTGCTCGAGCATCTGGTCGATCCCGTCTTTGACGGCCAGTAACTGGCCGGCGTTGGATTGCTTGGGTAGGTAGAAGGAACACCGGGCGCAGGCGAGCCGGTGCGGGCATTTGGCGAAGAAGTCGTAGCTGCAGTAGCCGTCGCCGAGGTCGTAGTACTTCCAGGGCTGCCCGCCGCCGGTGGCTGCGCCGGTGAGGATCGACTCTCGGTCGATGAGGACCTGGATGGTGCGCACGTTGCGGGCGAAGTAGTCGGCCTTGCGGTATGCCGCGGTCAGCGTGCGTTGCAGGATCTGCGCGTAGTGGCGGGTGCTTCCCGGGTGTTTGTGCCCGAGCCACTGCTGCAGGTCGGCCAGGGTGAGCGGTTCGCGGGCGTTGAGCAGTTGGGTGGCGATGGTGGCACGGGCCCGGTGGCTGGTCAGCGCGCCGCGGGAGTCGGTCTCGGGGATGCCGGCCTTACGGCACAGCGCCGGGATGAGCTGGTTGTTGAGGTAGCCGCCGCCGACACGTTGGCCGCGGTGGCAGAACAGGAACTCGCGGCGTTGCCCGGTCTTGCGGTCGACCAGCAGCGGCTGGGCCGGGCGGACCAGCTTCCACGCGTCGATGAGCTGCCCGACGATCGGGTCGACGGGCTTGCTGAACGCCGCGGAGGTCTTGTTCGGCGGCACCCGCAACAGGCAGGCGGTGAACGCCTCACCGGTGTCGGCGTCGTGCGCCTGGTCCCAGACGATGCAGTCGGGTTCCAGCCGGCAGATCTCGTCGATGCGGCAGCCGCCGAACAGCCAGACACCGACGAGTGCGCGGACCATCTCGATCGGGTAGTACGTGGCGGTGCTGCCGGCGGCGCGGGCAGCGGGGGAGCCGTAGTCGTTGAGGTCTTCAGGGTTGAGGGTGATCCCGGCGGCCATCAGCTTCGCCCACGCGGCGTCGTCGATGATCCGTGGGTTGGGTCCGATCTGGGCGTGCACCGACAGCGGCAGGCTGAGCACCCGCCGCGGGTCGAACCGGCCGGTGATCCATTCCCATTCGATCAGGTCACAGAAGAACCCGCGGATCCCGTCGATGCGTTGGGCCTTGCCGCGGGCGCTGAGTGGCTGCCCGTACCGGCTGCGGTTGCGGTTGGACCCGGCCCATTGGCCGATTGTGGCGGTCAGGGTGTCAGCGACGTACTCGGCCGCGATGTCGCGGGTCCACCGATCCGGGGTGACCGCCTCGGGGTGGCGTTCAGCGGCCCACCGTCCGGCGACCAGGATCGTGGAGAACCGGGAGCGGACCGTCATCGGTTCCAATGTGGACAACCGACGCCACCGCAGCGCCCAGTCCCGCCACGGCGGCGCAACTGACTCCAGCGTCTCGGCCCATGGGCCACGGCGGTGGTGGTGAGTGGTCAGCGGCGCCGCGATGATCCCGAGGTGCGCCAAGACGCGTGACACCTTGAAGATGCCCTTGCGACGGTTCGACCCGGCCGGGTACTCGGCAACCAACGCGGCCAGCGCCTCGTCGGTGACGTCGGTCAGCCGTGGGCTGGCGCAGGTGAGCAGGATGTCCAGCACAGCCTGGGTGACCTGGTCACCCGTGTGTGGCGAGGTACCCCACGCAGCGAGCGTCGTGGTCACCTCGTCGAGTGCGGCCTGGACCGGTTCGGGCCCGTAGAGCAGATCGGCGACACCACGTAGCCGCCACACGCCGGCGCGGGCGTGCAACCGCCGCTGGCCACCGAGGCGGTGCCCCAACGCGACCACCTTCGACCGCTGGACCCTGGTCGGTGTCGACGCGGGCGCCTTGCGCCACGACGGACCCGCGACTGCGACCCATGCCGGCTCGTCCCAGGCCCAGTACGGCTGCTGCCGCCGATGCACCTCGCGCAGGAGAAGGTTGCGGATGTCGGCCGCGTCCACCTGGCTCCAGCCGGTTGTGGCGGCCAGGATCGGCTCGATCAGCCGGGCCAGCGGTGCACCGGTCCGCGCGGTGAGCTTCGGACAACGCTTGTCCGCCCACGCAGCCAACGCTTCTCGCTCCGTGGCCGTCAGCTTCGCCGGCCCGCCCACAGCGTGGGCGCCGCTCGGCTTCCTGGCGGTCACGGCATCACCACCAGGCTCGCCAGCAGCCGCTCCCGGTCGGCCTGAATGGAAGCGTTCGCGCGGCGGAGCTTCGCAGCCAGTTCCCTCCCGGACAGATGGATGTAGCGCATCGTCGTCGAAAGATCTCGATGACCGGCGTACTGGGCGATCTGATCGATGGTCCACTCCGCGCGGGCCAGATCGGTCAACCGCAGATGCCGGAACGTGTGCGGAGACAACCGCGGCGTGCCGGCCCGCCGCCCGATCCGGGCGACGATCTTCGACCAACTCGACGGGCCGAGCGGCGCCCCCGCGTTGCGCCGCGACGTGCTACGCAGCAACCGCCCACCCGTGCGACCCAGGACCTGACGCCGCTGACCCAGGTACGCCATGAACAGCTGCGACGTGGCCGTGCCGAAGCTCACCTCACGGGCGCGTCGGGACTTCGTCGTCTCCGCCCGCACATGGATCAGCAGGTACGCCGGTTCGAAGTCCTCCACGGCCAACTGCACCAGCTCTTCGCGACGCAGCGCACCGTCGTAGGCCAACGCGACCATCAACCGGTTACGCAACGGCTCCGCCACCACGGCATGCAGGATCCGTTGCCAATCCCACTCGTTCGGGATCCACGGCGCCTGCTCCACCCGCCGCACCAGACCCTGCCGGGGACGACGACCGCGCCGCCCGGACTGTCCACGCCGGACCGGATTGCGCTCGCGGAGCCCGTCCTCGACGAGGAACTCGTAAAACGAGCGCACCGCGATCACGTATTGCTGGATCGTGGCAGTTGACAGCCCTGTACCGGGCTCGACGCCTGCCGCCTTGCCAGCCCTGGCATTCGGCCGCTCGTGCATATCGCCGATCCACCCGGCCACCGCGTCGGCCCGTACCGTCAACGGATCCGCGCCCGTCGCGCTGCAGAACCGCAGATGGTCCTCAACCGCTCGGCCGTACGCGAGCACCGTGTTCGGCGCCCGGCCGATGTTCGCAGTGAACCGTAGCCACCGCCGGGCCTGCTCATGCCCGGCTACCAGGGGAAACTTGCTCCATTCGATCGTTGTCATGACCAACAACCGTACGAAGATCAAATTCCAAATAAGGCACCCCAGGCACGACGACTTCCCGACCCCGGACACGCCGTGCTGCTCGAGGTACCGCTCGCAGTCGCCGCGCCGCCAACCCAGGTCGAGCAGCGGGAAGACGTTGCGCATGTAGGCCACGTCGGCGTCCCGCGCCCGGTGGATCTCGTCGACGGAGATCCCGATCGCGATCTCGGCGGTGACACCGGCCGGCACGCGCTGCGGGTGGGGGTAGCCGAGCCGCCGCCGGACCTCCGCCTTGATCGGTTTGATCTTGTACTCGGAGGTACTCTGCGCTCGAACGCTTCGGTAGGCCGTGAGCTGCAGTTTTGTGCTGGAGACATGTCTCCGATGTGGGGGTTGCGGCGGGTGGGGATGCGCACTGGACCAGCGGAGCTTGGCTGTTGTCCCGCACCGCATGTCGGAATGCGGGTGCGGTTGTGTTCCCGGCCGGGCAGCATGTGCTCGTGCCGGACGTGTCGTGGGATGAGGTCAAGGATTGGTTCGACCCGGAGTCCAACGGGGTGCTGCCGGACGTGCGGGTCGAGGACACCACGATCGCCGACTGGCAGTCGGTGCTCGACCTGGTCCGGTCGGCCGGCTGGCGGCATGAGTACGCCGTCGGTGGCCGGAGTGCGCAGCTGCCCGTGCGGGCCTTGGACATGCTCGACCGTCCGGACGAGGAGACGGTAGCGCTGCGTGTCTGGCCGGCTGAGGGGATGTTGGCGATCTTCTGGATGTACGCGGTCGAGCAGGTCGACTTCGACGTCGACCTTCGGGAGCTGCAGGGCCAGGATCGGCTGGATCTGTTGTGCGGGTTCCTGCGCGCGCTCGGGCGGACGTTGGGTAAGCCGGTGGTACTGACAGCGGAGGGCTGCCCCGACGAGCCGCTGCTGGGCTTCGTCCCGGCCGTTGACCGTGTGGTGGTCCTGGCGTCGAAGCGACCGTGACGGCGGGGTGGCCAGCGGGGCGTGCTGGATGTGCGGCGCTCGTTGTGATGTCTTCGGGTGGTGCTGTTGAGGGGTGGGCACCGGCTACCTCCCGTCGTCCGGGGGTCGGGGGTGCGTCGCGGCGAGTTCGCGGAGACGGCCGAGAAGTTGGGCGTTCTGCTCGCGGAGCCGGGCGTTGTCGGCTCGTAGTTCGGTGTTGGCGGTGACGAGCTGGCGGATCCGGGCGTGTTGGGACGCGTGACCGGCTCGCTGGTGTGCGGGGATGTGTTGTCCGGTGGCGGTCTGGCGGTTGCGCAGTCTCTGGATTTCGGCGACGAGGTCGGCTTGGCGGTAGAGGAAGGCGCGGGAGACGCCGGATTCGCGGACGACGGCGGCGACGGTGACCGGTTTGCCGGCGTTGTCCAGGCGGCGCAGCGCTGCGCGGGCTTGGTCGAGGAGACGTGCGTGGCGTTGCCGCTCGGCTTCGCGGAGGTGGTGGGTGTTGTCGACGTTCACGACGGGTGCTCCAACTGTTCGATCTTGGCGATGATGCAGGCGAGGTTGGTTTCGACGCGCTGGTTGATCTCGACGATGCGGAGGCTGCCGCGGGTGCGGCCGTCGGCGATGAGGTCTCGGGTGCGGGCCAGTTGCTCGCGGTGCTGGTCGAGGAACTGGCCGTCGGTGAGGAAGTCCGGGCAGGTGAGGCAGGCGTTGGGGTGTGGGCAGGCGTGTTGCAGGGGCCGGCCGCAGTAGCCGTTGGGCAGGGTCTGCTTGGCGCGGGCGAGGCGTTCCTTGAGCCAGGCCGCCTCGTCGCCGGGTTGGTGGACGACGACGTGGCCGTGGATGTTGACCCGTTTGCCGCACCAGCGGTCGAACTCTTCGCGGAGGGTCTGGTCGGTCAGCCGGGCGTAGACGGCGGTCATCTGCGGGCTTTCATGGCCGTAGAGGCGTTGCACGACGTGCTGGGCGACCCCGTCGTTGATCATCCGGGTGCCGAGGGTGTGGCGGAACTGGTGCGGGGTGACGTGGACGGGTTGGCCGGATCCGTCGATGACGCGGCATTGGTTGACCCAGGCGTTGATCCGGTTGCGGACGGTGGCGTAGGCGAAGTGCCGGTGTCCGGCGGCGTTGCCGGACAGGCCGGGGAACAGCCACCGACAGCCGTCCGGCCACCGGCTGCGGACGTGGTGCTGCTGGCCGCGGATGACGGCCTCGGCGGTGGTGTCGAGTGGGATGCGGTGGTCGCGGCGCAGTTTGTGCATGTGGAAGTCGAGGTAGGCCGCGTTGGCTGGGTCGTAGCTGATCGGGTCGAACGGCAGCCGGACGAGGTCGCCGACCCGCACGCCGGTGCGCATCAGCAGGACGACCACGGCGCGGGTGCCGTCGTCGGGCAGCAGGGCGAGGTTGGCCGGGGATTCCAGTTGCCGCATGACGTCCTCGCTCAGCGCGCGGGGTTTGGCGTCGGGGACCCGGTTGAAGTCGTCGAGGTAGAACACGGCGGTGGCGGGGATCGGCGCCCAGTCGAAGCGGCGGCAGTCCTGGATGAGCACCTTGACCGCGCTGATGCGCCGGTTGCGGGTGCGCGGGTGCGGCATGTCCGTGGCGATCCAGGACAGGAACCCTTCCAGCGCGGCGCGGGTCAGCTGGGCGGCGCCGCTGCCGGCGGTGCCGGTCTGGGTGAGGTAGGTGCTGAACTGCCGCACGGCCAGGACGTGGTGGCGGACGGTGCCGACGCTGGTGTTGCGGCTGAGGTTGTGCCGCACCCACCGTTTCGCGGCGGCCCGCAGCCACGGTTGGCGGATCAGGTCGAAGCGCAGCTCCCGCCCGGTCTGCGGGCCGTGCACGCCGAGGCGGCGCAGGTCCCACCGGTCCTTGGCCCATTCGTCGACCCCGTCGTCGGCGACCGCGCGCAGTTCGTCGTAGATGCGCCGCAGCAGTGACTGGGACCGGCCGGCCGGAAGGTGCGACACCCACCCAGTGAACGGACGCTCCAGCAGCGACGTGCGGGAGCCGGAAACGGCCCGCAGCGCGGCGGTGACCCGGTTGAACACCGACGGCGCGTAAGAGCCCTCGGCCAGGTCGGTGATGCGCTGCAGCCCGTACTGCAGTTCGGCGGTCATCAGCGTCGGCAGCCCGTGCAGCAGGTAGGCGCCTTTCGCCCCGTAGAACGCGGCGGTGCCGACGTAGCGCACCACCGGGGGTTCCCCGGCGCGGCGCCAGTCCCGGCGGTGCTGGGTGCACAGCCCGGCACCGGTCGCCGCCGCGGCCGGATACTCGCAGTGCGGCACCCGGCAGGACGCGATGGTGGGCACCGGCGGCGCGCTGGTGGTGAAGCCGGCGGGACGGCCCCGCCAGTGCCACTTCTGGTAGTGCGGGGCGCACCAGCCTCGGGTTGCGGCCAGGTTGGTGCAGCCGACCGCAGCGCAGCGTGCTGGCGGGGCGGCGCGGCGCACGGCACGCGGCTGGGCAACGGCCAGGAACGCCGTGGCGTCCAGGCCGCTGGCCGCGTGGGCGTCGCGGTGCGGCTGGCACCAGCCGTGTCGGCCGCCTCGCTCACCTTCGCAGCTGGGCACCCTGCAGGCCGGGCCGGGCCGGCCCAGCACCGGGTTGTCCGCCGCTGGTCGGTAGACCGTGACGCGGAACTCGGCCCGTACTGCGGCATCCAGGCGTTCGGCATACGATGCCGGCGCCGGCGCTGCGACGACGGTCAGGGTCATTGGATCACCGCCGGGCGGTCGGCCCAGAACGCGTCGATGTCCGCGCGGACGTCCTCGGCGGTGAGATGGTCGTAGAACGCCTCGGTGGTCTGCGCGGACGCGTGGGTGAGCCGCTTGGCGGCGACCTCCAGCCGCACCCCGCCGCGCAGCAGGTCGGTTGCGTGGGTGTGGCGCAGCTGGTGGGGGTGGAAGCCGATCCCGGTCGCGGTTCGCAGCCGTTGCACCAGCCCCCGCGCGGCCGGATAGGTCAGCGGCCGTCCCCGCGGCGGCGACCACAGGTTGACGAAGACGTAGTCGCTGTCCAGGTCGCCGTACTCGAGGTCCATGTAGTCGCTGAACAGCCGGCATAGCGGCGCGCTGAGGTGGATCTCGTGTTCGCGGCGGGTCTTGGCGCGGGCGCCGTTGGCGTTGTCCGCGCGCGGCACGATTATCGCCACCCGCTCCCAGGTGCGCATGTCCTCGTGCCGCAGCCCCAACGCCTGCCCGATCCGCATCCCGGTCTCGTAGAGCAACGCGATCAGAAACCGGTCCCGCAGGTGCACGCACGCGTCCAGGAGCTGCTGGACCTGCTCGGCGGTCAGCGTCTTCGGCAGCCGCCGGTCCGTGCGCAGCCGCAACGCCGAGGTCGCCACCGGCCGGCCCTTGGACAGGTGGTGCAGCATCGGCTTGTAGTCGCGGCGGGCGATGCGCCGCCACACCGTCAACTGCTCGGCCACGGCCGTTTCGGTGCCGCAGCGGGCGTGGTAGTCGTAGAACGACGACACCGCGGCCAGCATCCGGTTACCGTGCGCGGTGCCCGCCGCGACTGCTCCACATCGAGCACCACCACGTTGGACGCGGGACGGCGCAGCCAGAAGATGTACCCGGACAGCAGGTCCAGGCTGGCCCGCCGCCAGTCGACGCCCCGCTCGGCCAGGAACCGGAAGTACACCGCCAGGTCATGGGCGTAGGTACGCACCGTCAGCGGCGACCGCTCCACCGCCGCCAGGTACGACAGGAACGCCTCTACCGCCGGAACCGGCAGCAGGTCGTCCCCGACCACCGTCCACGACACCGCACCCGATCCGGGCATCACAATTTGTTGAGCAAACATCAGCCGAACGTAGGCGCTCATGGAGAGGTCGACAGTCGATTGCGCCCGTGGGTCCCTCGCCCGCGTCGCCGGGAACACCCGTCCCGACCTGGGCGGTACTGTCGCGTCGTGACCGACGAGATCAGCTACATGTGCGGACGATGCGGGCGTCGCCACGAGGGCCTGCCGTTCTCCTACGGCAGCGACGCTCCTGCCTACTGGCGCGACGAGCTTGCCACCGAGGAGACCAGCCAGCTCACCGACGAGCAGTGCGTCATCCAGCGGGAGCACTTCTTCGTCCGCGCCCGGATCGTCATCCCGGTCATCGACGCGGACGAGGAGTTCGACTGGGGCGTCTGGGTGACGGTGAGCCAGCCCAACTTCAACCGTATGAACGAGGTGTGGACCACCACGGGACGCGAGCACGAACCGTCGTACTTCGGCTGGCTGTCCACCGAGATTCCGATCTACCAACCGACGACGCTGAATCTCAAGACCCGCGTACACACGCAGCCAGTCGGCGAGCGCCCGCTCGTCGAGCTCGAGCCGACCGACCATCCGCTCGCCGTTGAGCAACGCACCGGGATCACGCTGGCCCGAGTCCAACAGATCGCCGAGGAACTCCTGCACCCTCTGACATAGCGATCCGTCGACCTGAGCACCGGAACGCTGGAGACACCCCCGTCTCCCACGTGCACTGCGGCCGGATTCGCCCCCACCGGAGACACCAGAGACGCCCCGCCGTCGCGTGCGGAGAACGGATGTGCACTGCCGGCGGGCCATCCCGCGTTCGCCGTTCGGGCCGAGCGTGAACAGCGGCATCGAGGCGAAGCGGTGGGCCGGGTCCAGGGCGTCGGCGCGGATGTGCCCGGCCGATACCCGCACGAGCGGGATCCCGGCGGTGGCAGCGATCCGCTGCAGCCGGTCCAGATGCACGTAGACCGCAGCGGGTTCCCAGCCGGTGTCGGCGAGATTGCCGCGTCGAACCGGGGGATCTCACCGCGGGCGGCCAGCAGCAGGCAGGCCGAGCTCTGTACGCCGGCACCCAGCGATAGATACCTGTGGGTGGGCGTCACGGGCGCCCTCCGGAACGGTCCGGTGCGGACGGTTCGCCGGGAACGGCGGGGTCAGCGAGCTCGGTGCGGTCGCCGGGGTCGGTGGGCTTGGTGAAGATGAGCACGTCCTCGTGCGCGATGAGGTGCATCGGCGTGCCCGCTGCCCGCGCTTTGCGCACCGACTGCAGCTGGAAGAAGCTGGGCCGGGCCACGAACTTGCCGTGCCGGACCGCGGCGAGCAGCGCCACGCACCGCTCGGTCGGGATCAGCCCGGCGCGCACACCGGCGCCGATCACCGCCGAGGGCAGGTCGACGAGCTCGCCGCGTTTGCGCCACGGCCGGGCGGTGACCACGACGGTCCCGCCGGGTCGCAGCAGGGCGGCGCAGCCGCGCAGGATGTCGGCGAACCCGTCGGCGAGGCCGGTCAGGTCGCGGTAGGCGAGGTTGCCCTTGTCGGTGCCGTCGTTGTACCGGTTGTTGGAGATGTCGAGGTCGTCGCCGACGGCGACGTGCCCGTGCACGGTCGGCCCGTACGGCGGCGAGGTCACCACGAGGGCGACCTGCCCGGTGAGGGCGGCCGGGACGAGGGACAGGATGCTGGTGGCGTCACCGCGGATCACCCCGCCCCGACCTGGTGCGCCCTGGGTGCGGGCGTGGCGCAGGTTGGCGTCGGCGATGTCGGACCAGCGCGACTCGTACTCCACGCCGAGGGCGTCCCGGCCGGCGTGCACGGCCTCCACCAGGGTGGTGCCGATCCCGCACATCGGGTCCAGGACCAGGTCGCCGGGGTCGGTGTAGGCGGCGATGGCGTGCGCGGCGATCGCCGGCAGCATCCGGGCCGGGTGCTGGACCGAGTCCGGCACGTACCGGCCGCGGCGCTGGACCGGCCCGGTCCGCTGGGCGGTCGCCCACACCGACAACCCCTCCGGCATGACGGTGGAGCTGTCGCCGGTGGCGCGGTGCCGGGCGTCGTCGGTGCGGTGCCGGCCGGTGTGCCCGCCGGCGCCGGGTTCGGCGGTGTCCGGGTGGTCGGTGCGGTCCGGTTCGTCCGGGCCGGTGGCGAGGGCGGTGCGGGAGCTACCCATGCTGCGCACCTCCGTCCCGGCCGGTCCGGCGGGCGCGCGGTGTGCCCTTGTGCGCGGTGGTGGTGGTGAAGACGAGCAGGTCGGCGTGGACCCGCAGGTGCGCGACGGTCCACTGCTGACCGGCGTCGGTCGCGCGGGCGTGGGACAGGGCGAGCAGCTCCTCGTCGTCGACGTGGTAGACGAACGCGTCGCCGTGCTCGCCGCTGATGTCGGCGGCGACGGCGACGATGTGCTGCAGGTAGCCCAGCCCGGTGCGGGCGGCCGCGGTGACGATCGGGGAGAAGTCCTCCGGTGTCACCGGCTGTCCGGAGCCGGGGTGTCCGGAGCTGGGGTGTCCGGTTGGGGCGGCCACGACGAGGACGAGGCAGCCGCCCGGGCGCAGCAGTTCCCGGCAGGCGGTCAGGAGCCAGGCCAGCCGGATCCGGCCCGCGGCCGGGTCCGGGTCCAGGGGCCAGCTGGCGACGACGAGGCTGGTCAGCCCGGTCAGCGACGCGCCGTCGGGTACCGGGGTGACCGGCGGGTGCTGCGGCGGCAGGTCGGCGTCGGTGAGGTCGTCGCCGAACCAGTCGGCCGGTGACACCGCCGGAGCGGCCTGGTCGTGGTCTGCGCCGCTGTCAGCGTCGCCGTCGGGGTCGGTGCGGGTGACGCGGGTGGGGCGGGCACCGTGGTGCGGCATCGGCAGATCGGTGTCGGCCTCGTCGTCGGCCAGGTCGGTGCCGTCGGTGCCGGTGCCGGTGGCGGTGGCGGGTCCGACGGTGAGGGATGCGACGTCGGTGAACCAGGCCGGGTGGTGCCGACGGGTGCCGGTGCGGCAGGCGGTGGTGAGGGCGTGGTCGTCGGTGAGGTCGACGATCGACTCGCCGGGGCGGCTGTAGGCGGCGACGAGCCGCCGGGCCAGCCGGGCGGGCATCGACGCGCCGTGGTCGCCGGGGCGGCGGGCGGTGCGCCAGACGGTGATCGGCACGGGCGGGTCGCCCGCGACGAGGTCGACCAGCGACCGGTCCTCGCCGACGGATTCGCCGGCGAACTCGCCGGCCGGGTCGCGGTCGGGGTCGGAGTTGGGATTGGTGGGGTGGTGCGGCGGGTGCTTGCTCATGTGGCTGTCGGCTCCGCGCCGCGCCGTGAAGCGCTGACACCCTCCTATCCGGGTTTGTGAGCCGTGGCGAACACCCCCCACCGCTCACAGCCGCTCACAACCCCGCGCCGTCACGCACGGTCGCACTGGACGCGCTCACAGCAGCTGTCTGTGACCGATCGGAAGGTGGTGTCCGCTGACAGCGGCCTCTGCTGCCAAGATCCCACCGCTCACAGCCGCTCACAGCCGGAGGCGACGGCTGTAACGGAGCGGTACCCACTCACAGCCGTCATGCCTGTCAAGACCCTTGTCGCCCACAGCCGCTCACAGTCGCCTGGATGTGCCCCTGTGCCAGCCCGTCGCAAATTCGGTCCCAGGAGGGGTTCGTGGGATCGCCCCGCCGCTCACCACTCGGTGTCACCGTCCGCCGGTCCCGTCGGGCGGCTCAACTGATGTGGGCCGGCAGGGTCCTCATCGCGGTTCGACGCGGCTGCGACCGGCCAGACATCCACGGCGATGGTAGACGGGGCGCGGCCTGTCGGCGTACCTCCATCACCGACCTACGGCGGCAGCGCACGGCACGCTGATGTCATCGACAACAGTCGTTGACGCGATGTCATGTCAGTCGACAGATTTCGCCGCCATGGCTGGTCAATTCAATAGGTGATCTTCGCTGTCATGGTGGCGGCGTCCGTAGTGTCGCACGGCGGACGCCGGGCTTGTCGCCTGTCGTGTGAGCGGGCTGTGGGTGGGTCGAGGATGTCATGACTGCCGCCGCGCCGGCGCCCCGGCCATGTCACTGGCGCCGTGTGTCACCGTGTCACAACCGCGTGTTCGCGACGTCCTGTCATGTCAATGCGCAGGTCGGCGGCTGTGACATCTGCTCATGTCAACGACAGTGGTCGATGTCAAAGATCGTGTGACACGGCCGGCGCCACGCGATGTCACACCCTCGGCGCGGCGTCGTGACCAGCACTGTCAGTGCGGTGTGAGTGGCGTCTGGCCCAATAACGCCAGCGACACCGCCGGTGTCAATGCAGATCCTCACTGTCATAGGAGCTCGTGACATGCCTGTGTCCACCACCACCCCGACCCGCACCGCCCGTGACAACGCCCGTGACAACGCCCGTGACGCGACCTGTGACACGGCGGGCGAACCTGCCGGTGACACGACCGCTGCCCACGCCGGTGCCACCGTCACGGCGCCGTCCAGCACTGTCGCCGCCGACCGCCAGGTCGATCACGTCACCGGCCACGATGACCCGGACGGTGCGGCCACCGGCCGCGACGAGGCCACCGCCGGGCAGGACGGCTGGCCGCCCTCGCCGTTCGCGTGCGTGGACGCCGCGTTCGCCGCGCTGACCTGCGAACCGGACCCGCTGCGCATCGACCTGTCCCATCTCGAGGTGTCCCTCGGCCTGCCCACCACGCCGGTCAACGTGGCGGACCTGCGCACCTGGCTGGCCCGGCACCCGCGCGACTGGGCCGCGCTGGACGCGGTGTGGCGGGAGCTGATCACCCGCGCCCGTCTGGACGGCCCCGCCTGGGTCGTCACCGCGACCGCTCTGGCCCTGCCGGCGCTGGTGCGCCACGCTGCGGCGCTGGTCGCCAGCGGCTGGCGCGGCGACCCCGACGACGTGGACGCCGAGGTCCTCGCCGGCTTCCTGGCCGCGCTGCGTGACCACGTCGACGTCACCAGGCCCGCCCCGTACGCGGGTCTGTGCCGGGCTGCGCACCGTGCCGGGCTGGCCCTCGTCGCGCAGCAGGGCGACGTACTCCTCGTCGAGGATCTCGACGCCTTCACGGCCGGGCCCCGCACCCCGCAACGGCCGTGGGGCCATCCCGACCTGCTCGTGCGTCGCGCGGTCGAGCTCGGGCTGCTCGACGAGGTCGACGAGCAGCCCTACATCGACACCCGCCTCGGCCGGCGGGCGATCGAGCCGATCGCCGTGCGGCTCGGCGTCACCGTGGACACGCTGCGGATGCGGCTGCGCCGCGTCGACGCGCGCCTGGCCCGTGCCCTCGCCGACGGCGTCCTCACCGGCACCGTCTCCCAGCAGGCCCGCCAGGCCCTCGCGCTGCACGCCGAACAGCGGCAGCTGTCCCGCGCCGCCCGAACCACCAACCGTGCCGCGACCGGCGCCGCACCCGCGCGGCTCGCCGCCGCCTGAACCCCTCCAGCCGCCCGCGGCCCGCGCGCACGCGGGTGGGCCGGCAACCCGCTGCAGTCTCGTCGTCCGGGCCGTGCCGCCGACCGCACCAGGTCGGCGGCACGGCCCGTTGCCCGTCCCGTCCCTGAGTGCTCGCCGGGCCCCGCCCGACTGCACGCGTCCCGGCCCGGTCAGTGCGGTGAACGGGCGCACCGTCCGCTGGACGTGGTGCGCTCACCGGGATGCCGGCAGGTGAGAGCGGGTCGCACATGCGGGGCAGCGGCGGCTGTGAGCGAGGGTCGCACCCACCAGCTGCGGCAGTGTGAGCGGCTGTGAGCGGCTGTGAGTGGTGGGGGGTGTTCGCCACGGCTCACAAACCCGGATAGGGGGGTGCAGGACTTCCCGGCCCGGCCGCTTGACGGCCGGACCCGCCGGGGGTGCTGCCCGCCGCCGGGCACATCCCGGTTGCGAGTGCCGCGCCGGCCACGCGCCCGGGTGCCGCGCCTACGTGATGCGCTGACACCTCATCCCACAGCCGACCCGTAAGGGAGGACGAGCTCCTCCCGGGCGCTCAACGGCTGGCCGATCGCACTCGCCACCTCGGGATCCCGCCCGGCGGCGGCCCACGTTGTCTGCTGCGTCGAGCATTTGCCCCGCGCCGCGCCCGGCACCCGCGCCCCTTGGCGCCGGGTTCCGTTTGCGGCGCGGGGCGGGAGGTGAACCCAACCATGTCCCGCATCCTTCGGGCACGCCTGCGTGCCCGACACCCGCACACCATCATCAACCACCCGGCCGAGTCCGCCGGCCCGGCCGCTGACCTGGCCGCCGATCCGGCCGCCGGTCTCGGATCCTGCACCGCGGCGGCCAGCACGCAGGGCCTTGCCCGCCGCCGCGGCTGGCGGGTCGCCGCCCGAACGTTGACCGTCTCGGCGGTCGCCGCCGTACTGCTGGCGGTGCCGTCGGCCGCGTCCGCCGATCCCGCCGGTCCCGGTGCACCGGTCGTCGTGGCGGCGAACGCGCTGCCGGTCGTCATCGCCAACCTGCAGGCCTGGGTCATGGGGATCCTGGCCGCGATCGCGACCTTCTACGGGGTCCTCGGCGGTGTCTACCGGGCCACCGCTGGTGGTGACCCCACGCGGGTCGAGCAGGCCAACGGCTACTTCAAGAACGCCCTGGGCGGCTACGCGCTGGCGGTCCTCGCGCCGGTCCTGCTCGACGTCGTCAAGGGCATCGTCGGGGGCTGAGGCGATCATGGGTTGGCTCCTGGACACCATTCTCGACTGGTTCGCCGAAGCGATCCTGTCCTGCTTCGACGGCCTGATCGGCACGATCACCAACGCGCTGCTGGTCACCCCGGATGTCACGACGTTGCCGCAGGTGCAGGCCCTGACCGGCCGGTCGGTCCTGGTCGTCGACGTCGTGTTCGTGCTGTGCTTCGTCGCCGCCGGCGTGCTCACCATGAGCGCCGGCGGCGACGAGCGATCCCGCTACACCGCCAAAGACCTCGTCCCGCGCTGCGTCGTCGGGTTCGTCGCGGCGCACTTCAGCCAGCTGTGGTGCGCCAAGCTCATCGAGCTGGCCAACGCGCTCACCGCCGCGCTCACCCAGGACGACCTCGCCGGCGACGGGGAGATCCGTCCGGCGGCGGTCACCGCGATCAAGACCCACATCTTCGCCTCCCGGGACAAGGTGTCCGGGCTGCTGTTCTGCGTCTGTGCCGTGATCATCCTGATCCTGCTCGGCTCCACCGCGATGAGCATGATCACCCGGTTCGCGGTCGTCCTCGTGCTCACCGCGGCGGCACCCCTCGCCCTGGCGTGTCACGCGCTGCCGCAGACCGACCCGGTCGCCCGGATGTGGTGGCGCGCCTACGGCGGTGTCCTGGCCGTGCCGGTCGCCCAGGGCTTCACCCTCTACGCCGGGCAGTGGATGCTCACCGACAAGAGCGCCCTGCTGTTCGCGTTCGGGCTGCCTGGCGACGGCGGCGTCACGAACCTCATGGTCATCATGGTCCTGCTCTGGACCACCGTGAAGATCCCCGGTTTGATGCGCCGCCTGCTGACCGTCGGTGGTCAGCGGCCGAGTTTCCTCGGCATGGTCGTGCGTGTCGTGGTGGTGCAGCAGCTGACCCGTGCCGTGCCAGGCCTGGGCCGGATGACCCGGGCGGTCGCCCGATGACCCCCCGCGACGAGGATGCCGTCCGCGCGCGGATGCCGGCCGATGTCGACGCACCCGACAAGGTCGTCTACGGGCTGACGTTCCGGCAGCTGGCCATCCTGGCCGTCGCCGCGGTCGCCGGCTACGCCGCCTGGAACGCCCTGCACACCCTGCTGCCCGTCCCGGTGCTGCTCGCCGCGGCGGTCGTCCTCGGCGGCGTCGTGTTCGGCGTGGCCGTCGGCCGCCGCGACGGGCTGCCCCTCGACGTGTGGTTCCTCGCCGGGCTGCGGTACCGCCGCAGCCCGCGGGCGTTGACCACGACCGGCACCACCGCCCGGACCCCCGACTGGGTGCAGGCACCGCCGGGCACGGTGCTGCTGCCCGCGCCGCTGAACCTGCCCGCCGACGCGATCGGCGACGACGGGCAGATCACCCTCGTCGACCGGGCCGGCGGCACGACAGCGGCGATGGTCGCCGCGACCAGCGTCAACCTCGCCCTGCGCACCGGCGAGGAGCAGGCCGCGCTGATCGACACGTTCGGCCGGTGGCTCAACAGCCTCGCCACCCCGACCCAGATCGTCGTGTCAGCGCAGCCGGTCGACCTCGCGTCCTGCGCCCGGAACCTGGCCCGCGTCGCGGACCGGCTCCCGGACCCGGCCCTGGCCTCGGCGTGCGCCGACCACGCCCGGTTCCTGGCCGACCTCGCCGAACGCCGCGACCCGCTGCGCCGGCAGGTCCTCGTCGTCACCCGCGCCGGTGCGGGGGAGTACGGCGGGCAGCACAGCACCACGGCCCGTCGCCGCGCCGAGGGCACCGTCCGGGCACTGTCCGGGCTCGGTGTCACCGCCCGCGTCCTGGACGGGCCGGCCGCTACCGCCGCCCTCGCCGCGGCGGCCGACCCGTACCGGCCGCCGCGGCCGGGCGGGCTCGCCGCCCCCGACGCGGTGATCACCGGACCCGCGGCCAGCAGCCGGAATCCCAACCCCCGCAAGGAGCAACGATGAAACTGTCCTGGACCGGCCCGACGGCCGCGAGCACGGCGGACGCCTCGGCGCTGCCCCGCACCGCAGGTGTGGCGGCGGCGGTCGCCCCGGCATCGGTCGAGGTCACCCCACGGATGCTGCGCGTCGGTGACGGCTACGCCGCCACCCTCGTCGTCACCGGCTACCCCGCCGAGGTCGGCCCCGCCTGGCTCGAACCCCTCCTCAGCTGGCCAGGCCGCCTGGACCTGGCCCTGCACATCGACCCGCTCCCGGCACCCATCGCCGCGAAGCGGCTGCGCACCCAACGTGCCCGCTTCGAGTCCTCCCGCCGCGCCGACGCGGTGCACGGCAAACTCACCGACCCCGCCGTAGACGCCGCGGCCGACGACGCCGCCGACCTCGCCGAACGCCTCGCCCGCGGCGCGGCGAAACTGTTCCGGGTCGGGCTGTACCTCACCGTCCACGCCCGCACCGAGACCGAACTGCTCGACGCGTGCGCGCAGGTGAAGGCCGCCGCCGCGTCCACGCTGATCGAGGTGCAGCCGGCGACGTGGCGGCACCTGCCGGGCTGGACCAGCACCCTGCCGCTGGGCACCGACAGCCTGCGGATGCTGCGCACAATGGACACCCAGGCCCTCGCCGCCGCGTTCCCCCTCGCGTCGGCGGACCTGCCCGCGCCGCTGCCCGGCGACCCGGCCACCACCGGCGGCGTCCTGTACGGCATCAACCCCGACAGCTCGGGGATCGTGTGGTGGGACCGGTGGGCGCAGGAGAACCACAACTGCGTCGTCCTGGCCAGAAGCGGCGCCGGCAAGAGCTACTTCGTCAAGCTCGACGTGCTGCGCAACCTGTATGACGGCGTGCACGTGTCGATCGTGGACCCCGAGGACGAGTACCCGCGCCTCGCCGACGCCGTCGGCGGCACCGTCGTGCGGCTCGGCCGGCCCGGCGTGAAGATCAACCCCCTCGACCTGCCAGCCGGGGACACCCGACCGGACACGCTCACCCGCCGCGGCCTGTTCCTGCACACCCTCATCGCCGTCCTGCTCGGCCACCAGCCACCACCGCAGGAACGCGCCGCCCTCGACCGGGCGATCCTGGCCACCTACCGGGCCGCCGGGATCACCGCCGACCCCGCCACCCACCACCGCCCCGCCCCGCTGCTGGCCGACCTCGCCGGCACCCTGCGCGCCGACACCGACCCGCACGCCGCCCAGCTCGCCGCCCGCCTCGCACCCTGGGTCGACGGCTCCTTCGCCGACCTGTTCGCCGGGCCCACCACCACCCGCCCCGGCGGGCACCTCGTGGTGTGGTCGCTGCGGCACCTCCCCGACGAGCTGCGCACCGTCGGCACGCTGCTCGCCCTCGACGCGATCTGGCGCAGCGTCGACGCCCCCGGCACCCCGGGCGGCCGTAGTCTCGCCACCCGCCGCCTCGTCGTCGTCGACGAGGCGTGGCTGCTGCTACGCGACGGCGAAGGCGCCCGCTTCCTGCACGTCATGAGCAAGGCCGGTCGGAAGCGAAACGCGGGCCTGACCGTCATCACCCAGGACGTCGCCGACGTCCTCGGCACCGACCTCGGCATGGCCGTCGTCTCCAACGCCGCCACCCAGATCCTGCTCAAACAGGCCCCGCAAGCCATCGACGCCGTCGGCGACGCGTTCGGGCTGACCACCGGCGAACGGCGGATGCTCCTCGCCGCCCGCACCGGCCACGGCCTGCTCATCTCCGGCACCAACCGCACCGCGTTCGAGTCGATCGCGTCACCCAGCGAGCACCTCCTCGCCACCACCAAACCCGCCGACCTGCTCGACCTGCAGGACCCAGACGATGAGGAGGACCTGCTGTGACCACCCCCGACCGGGACGCGATCCCGGCGCCACCGCTGGCACGGCCCATCCCACCGCACCCCGGCATCGCGTTCCTCGCACCGCCGCCACCGGCGCCCAGCCCGTCCAGCCCGTCCAGCCCGTCCAGCCTGTTCGGGCCGGGCGACGGTTCCGGGGCTCCACCCCCCTCGCCGGTCGCGGTGTGGCTGCTCGACGCCGTGCACTGGACGGCCGGGCGGCCGTGGCTGCTCGCCGTGATCGCTGCCGCGCTCCTCGTCGCATGGGTGGCCGGGCGGAACGTGCTCGACGGGTGGCGGCACCGTCACCACGCCACCGGCGCCCGCCTCGTCACCATCGCCCCGCCGCCGAACGTCGAGGAACACAACGCCGCCGCCCTGTGGGCGAACCTGCACGGCGTGCTCACCCCGTCCCGGCGGCACCGGCTGCTCTACGGATGCCCGCACGTGGTGTGGCAGTACACGTGGACCGGCCGGCAACTACTGATCTCCATCTGGGTACCCGGCACCGTCCCACCCGGCGCGGTCGAGGCCGCGATCCGCGCCGCCTGGCCCGCCGCGGCCACCACCACCGACCCCGACGCGCCACCACCGATCCCGCTGCAGGCCACCGCAGCGGTCGGCGGGCACCTGCTGCCCCAGGCCGCGGAATGGCTGCCGTTCAACACCGACTTCGACGCCGACCCGCTGCGGGCGCTCATCGCCGCCGGCGCGCAACTGCGCCCCCGCGAGCACGCCTGCGTGCAGATCCTCACCCGCCCTGCCCCGCCACGGCGGGCGGCGCGGGCGCGGCGGGCCGCCGCCCGGCTGCGCGACGGGCGGACCGCCACGCCGGTGATCAACCCGGCCGCGCCGCTGCTGTGGCTGCTCGAAGCGTTCCTGCCGGGCCGGCAGCCGCGCGCCTCGGGCGGCGGCGGACAGCCGGCGGGCCGCCGCGACCCCGGCGTCGAACGCGACGTCCGCGCCATCCTCGACAAGACCGCACAGCCGCTGTGGACCGCCGGGATCCGCTACGCCCTCGCCACCACCAACAGCAGTGCCCGCCGCGGCGGCGACCCGGCCGGCCGGCTGCGTGGCGTCGCCGACGCGGTCGCCTCGTCCTTCGCCGTCTACGCCGCCCGCAACCGCCTCGCCCACCGCGCCCGCATGCCACAGCCCGTCACGACGATGGCCGGTCGCCGGTTCGGCGGCGGGTTCCTCGTCAACGGCGGTGAACTCGCCGTCCTCGCCGCGCTCCCACGTGACCTCGCCGTGCCGGGCCTGGACCGGGCGCAGGCGAAGCCGATGCCGGCCCCGGTCGCGGTCCCGGCCGGCGGCCGCGGCATCAAGGTCCTCGGCGACGCCGAGGTCGGCGGCCACAGCGTCGGGCTGTCCGTCCCCGACGCCCGCTACCACCTGCACGTCGTGGGCTCCACCGGCTCCGGCAAGACCACGTTGCTGGTCAACCTGGCCGTGGACGAGATCAAAGCCGGCCGCGGCACCGTCGTCATCGACCCGCACGGCGACATGGTCACCGACATCCTCGACCGGCTCCCCGCCAGCGTCGCCGACCGCCTCGTCATCTACGACCCGGACCAACCCAACCCGCCGTGCCTCAACCCCCTGCAAGGCGACGACCCCGACCTCGTCGTGGACAACATCGTGTCCATCTTCGCCAACATCTTCGCCAAGGCCTGGGGCCCGCGCATGGACGACGTCATGCGGGTCGCCTGCCTCACCCTGCTGCGCCACGCCAACGTCACCCTGCAGCACATCCCGCCGCTGCTGAACTCCGCACAGTTCCGCTCGGCGATGACCGTCGACCTGGACGACCCGGCCGGGCTGTCCGGGTTCTGGCAGTGGTACGACGAGCTCAACCCGGCGCTGCGCTCCCAGGTCATCGGCCCGGTCCTGGCCAGGTTGCGGGCGTTCCTGCTCAGGGACTTCGTGAAGAAGACCATGCGGTTCCCCAAGTCCAGCTTCGACATGGGCAAGGTCCTCAACGGCGGGGCGCTGCTCGTGCGGATCCCGAAGGGGCAGCTGGGGGAGGACACCACCCGGCTGCTCGGCTCCCTCGTCCTGGCGCAGGTATGGCAGGCCGCGACCGCCCGGGCGACCGTCACGCCCGAGCAACGGCGTGACGCGACCCTGATCATCGACGAGGCGCAGAACTTCCTGACCCTGGCGAACTCGCTGGACTCGATGCTTGCCGAAGCCCGCAAGTACCGGCTTTCGTTGGTCCTGGCCCACCAGGACCTCGCCCAGTTCCCGAAAGACCTCCTCGCCGCCGCGTCCTCCAACGCCAGAAACAAGATCTACTTCACGGTCGCACCGGAGGACGCCCGGGTTCTGGGCCGGCACACGCTGCCCGAACTCGACGAGCACGACCTGTCCCACCTCGACGCCTACACCGCCGCCGCCCGCCTCGTCGTCAACGGCCGCCAGACCCCGGCCTTCACCATGCGCACCCGACCCCCGAAACCGGTCGTGGGGGAGGCCCTCACCATCCGGCAGACCGCCGCCGGAGCCGTGCCCGAACAGGACACCAGCGCCATCGACACCCTCATCGAGCGGCTGTCCCAACCGAAGCAGCCCCACCGCGACGCCACCAGCCGCGGCACCAATGACAGCGGCGGCGGCACTGGTGGTGGTGACGGCCGGCGTGCCCGTCCGAAGCAGCCCCGGTCCTGAACCCGGCCGGCGCCGGACCGGTGCCGAGGACCGCCGTGCCCGCCACGTCGCTCCCGGCGTCGCCTGGGCGGCGTCCGCTGCCAGCGGCGTCGCCGAGGTGGTCGCCGACCCGGTCGTGGTGCTGGACGTTCCCGCGTCCCGCCGCGACACCACCCGACATGCCTGACCTGCGCTGTCAGTGCAGCACGTGCGCCTGACAGCACCCGCTCAGGCTGCCCGCACCCGCCAGACACCCCTCGCAAACGAGGGATCTCTTCCTGCCCAGGAGTACCAGCACCCATGTCATCCAGCGATCCGAACATCCCACCCTTCGACTCCGCCTTCCGTCCGGCCCCCGTCCGCGCCCGATCCGGCCTGTCCGGCCCCGCCAACCACAGCGTGTCCGGTGCCGCGGTACCGGGCGGTGCGGTATCCGGTGCCCGAGCCGTGCGTACCGACCCGCTCGCGGTGTTCCGTCGCATCGTGCCCCGAGACCACGCCCTGCTGGCGCTGCTCGCCGAGCACTACCTGCTGTCCACACCGCAGATCGCGGCGGCGTTCTTCGACAACCGGCGCACCGCACAACGACGGCTCACCACCCTGCACCGCCTCGACGTGGTGTACCGCTTCGCCTACCCCAACCTCGAGCACACCGCCGTGCCCTACCTCTACACCCTCGGCCCGGTCGGACTCCAGCTGTACCCGGACGCCTACCACGACCCCGACCACCGGCACGCCAAGACCCCGCGCACCTCCCTGGAACGCGCCCGCCGCATCGCCGCCAGCGCGAGCGCCGCGCACCTGCTCGGCGTCAACCAGTTCTTCATCGACCTGCTCACCGCCGCCCGCCACCAGCCCGGCAGCGCGCTGCTGCGCTGGTGGTCCGAGCAGCACGCCACCAACGTCTACGCCCAGTCCAACATCCGCCCCGACGGACACGGCATCTGGACCGCCGAAGGCCGCACCGTCGGGTTCTTCCTCGAGCACGACCGCGACACCGAAGACCTCCCCAGGGTGATCGCGAAACTGCGCGCATATGCCCGCCTCACCGAGTTCGGGCCCCGCTACCCGGTCCTGCTGTGGCTGCCCACGCCGGCGCGGCAGGCCAGCGTGCTGCGCCTGCTCGCCGGGGTCCGCACGCCGATGCCGGTCGCCACCGCCGTGCACGGCCCCGACCCGGCCGGGCGGGTCTGGACCCTCACCACCGACCTGCCCGCCAACCCCGGCCACCGCCGGTACCTGCACGACCTGCCGTCCGACCACGGCCCCCGCTCCGGCACCAACCCCGGCCACTACCACCACTGACCCGCACCCGACGCGCCGCCCCGGCCGCCCACCTACGAACAACTGCCACGAGCAACGGCCACGAGACGGGCGCCGAGCGCTCACAGTGCAGGTCAACGCCGTGCAGCGCCGTCATCGACACGTCGCAGCCATCAGCGACTGCCAGACCACAAGATCACTTGTGAGCGTGGTGTCGTCTCGCAGCGACATCACGCTCGACGCGGCTTGCCCGCAACACACCGCTCACAGCGCAGGTCACACCCGCTTTGCGCCGGACACGGCGGCAGCGGGCACTGTGAGCGGCAGCCGCTACCGTTCACGGCACTCCACAACCCCCATATATCTCTCCACCCGGTTCGGTCCCACCTGAGGGACACCCCGCCGCACCACCCGGTGCCCGCCACCCACCCGCCTTCACCGGCCGGTCGGTGCCCGCACCGCGCGGCGACCCCCAGGTCACACCAAGCCACCAACACCAAGCCACCAGCATCGCGGCGCCGCACCCCAGCGCCACCAACCCCAACACCTCGTCCGAACCGACCCACGAAACCGGTGGGCCGGTCACCGCTGCGCGCCCTCAGGCGCCCACGACTCAAGGAGGACCCTCATGGGCAAGAACCGCACCAAGCCGGTCACCGGCCAGACCGCCAGTTCGAACCAGAGCTCCACCTCTGACGGCACCGCGCCGACCCGCAGCGCCCAGCTGGTCCCGACGATCAACACCATGATCGTCTGCGTGCCGGAGGAGCTGCCCGCTGAGGCACTGATCAGCCGTCAGCTCGACAAGCACTTCGGTGTCTCCGGCACCCTGTCACCCCGCTTCTGGGCCACGCCCGGCATGTGGATGTGGCAGCGCAGCCAACTGGTCGACCCCCGCAAGGGCCGGCCCGTCTACTGCGCTGGAGGCCCCGTCCGGCTGCTCGACCTGGCCGGCATGCGCCACGCCGCCGCTGTCGGTGCGGGTGTCCGCTATCAGGTGTGGTCCCGCGTCGTGCAGGGCACCCGCCCCGCGACGCCGTGGCCGCAGCTGCTGCAGCGGCACCTCGCCGACCCGGCGGAACTGTCCCTCGACGACGCCATCGCCAGGTACAACAACCAGCCCCGCGTCATCGCGATGCGGATGCACAACGCCGTCACCTACGGCGCCGGCCGGCTCAACCTCCGCGAACTGGAGATGTTCCAAGCCGGCCCGACGGCCTACCAGCACTACAGCGCCACCACGACCCTGACCGCTGACACGGTCATCGCCGCCGACGGCAACCGCCTCAGCCCGGCCAGCGACGCGTTCGCCCACCGGGTGACCTACCTCGAGCAGGCCAACCACTACCTCGCCTCCATCGACGAGGACCAGCGACTGCTCGCGATTGCCCTCTGAACCGCACCGGAACGGTCGGGACAGCCCACTCGCCATCCCTGTACTCGGGGGACCTCGCGGTGTGCTGCCCGACCGGCTCCACCCCGCCATCTCGTCCCCGTCTCATCGCCACCGCGCCAGCTGGACCGGCTTGCGCGGACCCCAAGGAGGATCGATGATCGTAAACCTGACGCCGCACCCGCTGCACCTGTACCCGGCCGGCACCCCGGACCGAGTCGAACCCGGGACGGTCACCTGCCTCAAGGTCATTCCGCCCTCCACACAGCATCAGCCGGCCAGACTCACCCAGCGCGTCCTGCATGAGGAAGACCTCGGCGAGGACATCCCGGTCGAACGTGTCGCGTTCGCCCCGGACGGTGACCCCACCAGCGCCCTGCCCGGCCCCGTACCCGGCACCTGGTACGTCGTGTCCCTCGTTGTCGGCCTCGCCGCGGCCGATCGCGACGACCTGCTCGTCCCGCACGAACACGTCCGGGACACCACCGGTGTGATCGTCGGCTCGCGCAAGCTCGCCCGCCCGCACCGCACCTGACCTCCACCGCGCCGCGCCACCACCGGAACCGGTCGGGACAGCCCACTTGCCCACATCCCTGAACCAGGGGGACGTCGCGGTGCGCTGCCCGACCGGCTTCACCACCCGCACATCAACGCTGGTCGCCGCCACGTTGGGCGGTCCACCCCAACGTGCCCCGCTCTCGCAGCCATCCACGTCCCGCTTCCGCGGAAAGGGCCATCACGCACGAACCGACGCCGCGCCGGCGGCACACCCGATCCCAGCCCAGACGGCGGCCGGAACGTGCACCGGCGCACCGCCCGGTACCCCGGGCCGGGGCGCATGCCGAACACCGGCCGGAGCCGGCCGCCCTTTGCCCCTTTCACCAGCCCACCACCTGCCCGGCCGTTCGCAAAGAAGTACGTCGATGACCTATCGACCGTGGTTCCGCGGCTGGGCCTGTCTGTCCGTTCGGCCCAGTTGCCATCCGGCACGTCTGACCGCGTGTCCGCTGCCGGATGGGCGGCGAGGCACTGCGGTCCCTGACCACCGAGGAGTCCAAGCACATGGCGAAACTGACCCGCATCGTCGTTACCGACGACCTCGACGCGAGCACCGACGGCGTCGGCACCTACCGCTTCGCCCTTGAGGGTGTCGACTACGAGATCGACCTGTCTCAGGCCAACCTGGGTCGGCTCCGCTCCGCGCTCGCCCCGTTCATCGCCGCCGGCAGGCGCCTGCCAAGGCAGCGTCCCGTCACGCGTGGCCACGCCGCCGCCGGCATCGCCGCGGGCGACGCGGGCACCGTGCGGAGCTGGTGGGCCGCCAACGCGGGCCGCGAGGACCTGCCCGCCTACCGCGACCGCGGCGCCATCCCGTACAGGGTCCGCTCGGCATTCGCCGCCGACCCGCACGCCGGGCACCGCTGACCCACCCACCGTGTCCCATCCGGCCGGTCCGTAGCTACGGGCCGGCCGGTATCGCCGTCTGCGGTGCACGCGGCGCGGGCTCACCGATCCCGGCGTGGCCCGCAGGAGCCGCGCGTTGCCCTGCTCCGGACAGGACGACGCGCATGCGTATCCGTCACCGGCCCGGGGCGAGCGGCCAGCGTGTGCGGTCACCGTGCCGCAGCGCCACCCGTGCATGCCGAAGTCCGGTCGAAGTCCGGTCGAAGTCCGGTCGATCCGACTTGCTTTCACGTGCCGGTCAAGCGTGCATCAGTGCACGCCTCACCACGAATCCCCTGCCCGCGCAGGGAGAAAGGGGCCTCAGATGCCCGGCAGCACCAACCCCGCACCCGACACCACCGGCCCTGGCTCGGCCGCAGCCGGTGTACTGCCGCTGGACGTCAAGTCGCAGCAGCTCCTCGCCGCGCTTGCCGATCTCGGTCAGCAGACCGCCGGCGATCTCGCCAAGCGCACCGGGACGGCGTACTCCACGGTCACCCCGAAGCTACGCAAGTTCAACACCGCCGGACTCGCCGCATCCGCGAAGGCGGACAACGGCCAGACCGTATGGCAGCTGACGGACACCGGCCGGGCACTCGCGCGGACCCTCACCGCACCGGCCGGCGACCTCGCCACCGAAGGCGGCACGGTCGCACCGACCGGTGCCCTAGCCACGACATCGCCGCGTGACAACGACCCGCATGCCAGCACCGACCGGGCGGTCGTCGTCGAGGCTCTCGACGAGCCGGACACGCCGGCGCAGGAACGGCACCAGCCGATCACCGACGGCGACGCGCTCGACGAGCCCGCCCCGCCCCAGACCGATGCTACCGGCGCCGAGGACGCCGCCGCCGACGAGCCGGGCGACGACATCACCGACCTGGGCACCGGCACCGGCACCAGCATCGGCAGCAGCGACCTGACCGGCGCCGAACGCGACGGTGGCACCACCGCAGAACCGGACGGTACTGCCGATGTGCAGACCCCGGACACCTGTGGCGTAGGGCCGGCCAGCCGATCCTCCACAACGCCCGACACGTCGGGCACCCCCAGCGTCATCGGCAGCGACCCCGCAGACGCATCGGACGCCGACCACACGGACACCGCCCCCACCGCGGTGGATGATGCAGTCGAGGCTGCAGACAACACCAGTACAGCGCACGGCGCCGACGCGGCGCCCGACGCGGTGCCCGGTTCGTCACACGAGTCCGGCTTGAAGCGGCGGGAGCCAGGCGCCCTGGACCGCAGCATTCTGACCATCCTGCGGTCGCACCCCGACCGGGCGTACAAGGTCAGCGAGCTGTGCAAGCTGATCAACAGCGCGCAGGAGGGGACCGGTCTGGCGAAGGCCAGCGCCGGAGCGGTCGTCCTCGCCGCGCAGCGCCTTATCGCCCGCGCGCAAGCCGTCCTGGCGGTCGAGAAGCCCGCCAGCTTCCAACTGCTCGCCGACCCAGCCGCCCCAGCCGCCCCAGCCAGCCCGGCCGGTCCCGCGCAGGCACCTGCACCAGCGGCGACCGCCGCGCCGACGCCGGCCCCCGCGTCCGCCTGACCCGGGTCCGGGAACCGCCCGAGGGCGGGCGCCGGACGTTTCGCCGCGACCGCGCCCGCCCTCGGCACTCCCACTCACGAAGGAGTGTCCCCATTGTCTCCTCTCCTGGAATCCGTGCTCACCGCGGCTGGTGGTGTGCTCGCCGGTGCGGCGGTCATGGCCGTGCCGCTGCTGCGGCTGCGATACCTGCTGCGTGTCGTGGCCTACCAGGCCGGTCACGACGACACCACCGGCCTGCCCAACCGCCGCACCCTGCTCACCGCGCTGCGCCGGGCGACCGTCGAGGGCCTGCCGTTCGGTCTGATCCTGCTCGATCTCGACGGGTTCAAGGCGGTCAACGACACCTACGGCCACGAGGCGGGCAACGACCTGCTCACCGTCGTCGGTCAGCGGCTGACCGACCTGCCCGAACCGGTGCGGATCGTCGCCCGGCTGTCCGGCGACGAGTTCGCGGTCCTCGTCGATGGTGGCCGGGACGAGGTCGGTGTGACCGCGTGGCTGGCGGCGACAGCGGTCGAGTCCGCGCCGGTCGCGCTCGACGGCGGCGGGCAGGTGGCCATCCGCGTCAGCGTCGGCTACACCACCGGCCGGCTCGGCGTCGCGGCCCGCACCCTGCTGCGGGAGGCCGACGAGGCCATGTACCACGCCAAGACCCACGCCGTCGGTGTCAGCCGCTACCACCCCACCAGCGCCGCCACCGTCCCGCCGCTGACCGGGGACAAACCCGTCCGGCGCTGCCGCGACCGTCGCTGACGCACCACCACGCCCACGAGTCCTGTCCACGAGTCCTGTCCACGAGTCCTGTCCGCCCGCCGGCGTCACCGCTTCCCGCGGGACGCCGGCGACTTTCCTTGAAGGAGCCCCAGCCCGTGACCACCCTGTACTTCGACCTGCCAGCCGTCCTGCGGCTGGCCGAACACGCCGCCGCGGCACCCGAGCACAGCCAGTCCTTCACCGAACACGAGGACGGCATTACCTGCCCGGGAGCGCTGGTGTGGGTCGCCGACGCCGGTGTCTACCTGATGTCCGGCGGGGAACCCGGCCTGCGGGTCGACCCGGCCGACCCGCACAGCAGCTACGAGGTCGTCTACGCCGACGGCTGGACCGCCGACGACGCCACCAGCCACGACCGTTACCGCACCGCCATCGGCGGCGACGACTTCGCCGAACACCTCCACCTGCACGACGTCTACAGCCGCAGCCGCGACGGCCGCCAGCTGACCCTGCTGCAGGCCATGCGCGTCGCCGCCGTCCGCGGCTACCGCGCCCTGCTCATCGACGTCCACGACGAGGACACCTACACGATCGGGCTGTCACGCAGCGGCCCGCAATGAACCGCCGGCGCCCGGCCCCCCGCCGCCGCGAGCAGCAGTGGGGCCGGCCCGGGCCGTGGGCGAAGAAGGCCCGCGACCTTGTGCAGCGTCCATGCGCCGACCCGTAGAGCATCGGCGGCGCCTACGCCGAACAGGTCCGCGCCCTTTGTGCCCTGCCCGCCGAAACGACACCCGCCGCCGGCGGCGAGGACAGCTGGCAGGCGCCCGCGCGGGCCTTGCCGGCGGTGGAACGGCAGCGACCCGGCCTCGACGTGGACAACCCGACCCCCTGATGCCGCAGAGCTGATCAGCAGGAGCCGGCGCAACGTAACCCCGCGACCCGATCGGCCCGCGTCAGCCTGCTCGGCTCACCCGATCCGCGGGCAGGTCATCGCCGCCTTGCGCCACGCCTCATACCGGCCACCGCCGCCATCCGTCGGTGGTCCTGCCCCTCCCGGTGCGGCAGCGGCGGCAAGCCCCGCCACCGGCGCCTGCTCACACCACACCGACCGCCACGCCGGCGGCAGCACATCCGAGCCGGTCACATACCGCACCTGCCGCTGGCCGGTGCGGTCCTTCGCCATGCCCACCGACGACGCGGCGGAGCGCCACCAACCACCTCATTCCGTCCTCGGCGGCGACAGCCGCCGACCAACCAACAAGTGGAGTGCCACATGCAGTTCGAAGTAGGACAGCGCGTCGCGCTGGTCCGCACCACCGACCCCCACACCCATCTGCGTCCCGGCGATCACGGCACCGTCCGCCGCGTCGACCCTGCCCAGCACCGCGTCGACGTCACCTGGGACAACGGCTCGACCCTGTCGATGCTCCTGGACGCCGGCGACGACCTCACCGCCCTCACCGCCCTCCCCGCCGCGGACCCGGCCACCGCAACCGGCACCGGCACCGACATGGCCATCGCTGTGCCGGACCTGTTGGACGCCCTGCGCATCGTCGGTGGCACCGACGGCGTGGACGCCGCAGAGTGGTGGACCCAGAACACCCTCGGCGGACGGGCCGGCGGTGACACCACCGTCAGAGCCCGCCGGATCCTCGCCGGCATCGAGGACGGCGACCCCGCGATCCTGGACACCCTGCCCAGCGCCGACGCCGACTGGACCGCCAGCCACCACATCGGTCACCGTGGCACGAACGCCGCCGGGCACGTCGAAGCGGCGGCCGGGCTCACCGGTGAGCAGCGGCAGCAGGCCGAAGCCGCCTACCTCGAGGGGTTCAGCGCCGCGGTCATCGACGCGGTCGCCGCCGCGTGCCGGCGCACGCTGCACCCGACCGGAGACGGCCGCGACCTGTCGGCGCTGCACCCGGACCGGGTGACGTTCGGCAGCGTCGGGGTGTTCTCCGGCGACTGGAACGACACCGGCGCCGACCCCGACAGCGGGTTCCCGCTGACCGCCGGCTACGTCGGCACCCTGATCGACCGGTGGAACGGCTGGGCGGTGTTCGCCTGCACCCGCACGGTGGCGGAGGCGATCGTCACCGACCAGCAGCGAACCCGCGACGCCTACCGCGCCGACCTCGCCGCCGCCGGTGTGCCGCAGGGTGACCTGGACCGGCAGACCGACCAGGTGTACTCGCGGCTGTGGTGGGACGGCGACGTCATCGTCGCGGACTCCACCGTCCTGCACGACGACCCGGAGGCGGTCGAGCGGATCGAACCCCGCCCCGACGGCCGGTACGTGGTGATGGGCCGGTCGTGGTGCTGGGAGGCCGTCGACCCCTACGACTGCGCCCGCATCGTCGGTGAACTGCCCGAACCCGGCCACGAGCGGGAATGGGTCCTGCTCACCCACAGCCCGTACACGATCGTGCCGCCCGACCCGTACACCATCGGCAGCCTCGCCAGCGCTGACAGCGCTGTCGGCGGGTACACCGCCGAGCTGCGCTACGCCGGCGAACCGGTCGCCGCCGCCGTCGGGGTCGCCGCCCCCGGCAGGACCCCGGTCTCGGCGCGGCTGACCGCCACGACCGGCCGGTTCGACCCGGCCGGCTGGGCGGCGTACGTGGCGGCGGCCCGCCGCTGCGGCGAACCGATGACCGAGGCCGCCGTCCTCGACGCACTCGCCGAGGACGCGCTGCTGGCCGCGGCGACCAGCGAGGCAACCGCCGCCAGCGACACGCTGGCCAGGCTGCTCGACAACACCGGCACCGTCCTGGCCCTGCGGCGGCTCACCCCGGCGCCGAGCAGCCCGCAGATGGTCACCGCCGCGTGTGACCGGCTCCGCGCCGCAGGCCCGTCCCCCGTCGGCGGCGTCTGGCAGTTCTGGAACGGCCACGTCTGGCGGCACCTGATGCCTGCCACACCGACGATACCGGCGACACCGAGCGACACCACCACCACGGCGGGCTGAGCACCACCGCACGGCCAGCGGCCCCGAACCAGCCCAGATCCAGTCCGGATCCAGTCCGGCGACCGCGCCGCCACCACCGGCGGCGCGGTCGCCGCCGTGCCCACCCGCCGGTTCATCCGGCGCCCCGGCCAGCACACCGCCAGGCCCCATGAGCCGCCGCGTACACATCCGCAGAAGGAGCACCGCTCATGTCGTCCCAGCCGTCCCAGCGATCCGAGCACCGCACCGACACCAGGCACGAAGCGCCGTTGCCCAGCCACCACCCGTTCGGCGCCACCGACTGCGCCGCCGGTTGCGCCGCGTCGTCCCAGCGGCACCGCATCGCCGCGGAAACCCGGGAGGTGGCGATCACCTCCGCCGGGTTCGCCGCCGACCTGCTGCCCCCGCACTGGACGGCGCACGCCGCCCCAACCGCAGACGGCAGCGTCTACCTGCTGATCCTCACACCCGGCACCGGCACCGGGCGGGCCGAGCTCGTCGCCCCGCACGCGGGCCGTGGCTGGGCGATCGGGATCACCGACCCTGTCACCGGCACCGACACCGTCCTGCGCACCACCGACGGCGACGTCGCCTACCAGGCCACCCTCGCCGACGCGGTCCGCGCCGCCCGCGCCGCCCTGCAACCCCCGGCACAACCGATGCCCGACAGCACGCCGCTGCGGCCGGTGCCGACCGGCCGGTACATCGACAGCAACTGCCTCATCGGCGTCACCGACCCCCGCTACCCGCACATCGTCCGCGCCCGCACCGTCGGCAGCGGCGGCCACCCACACGCCATGCTGCCCACCCTGCGCCGCATCTGGGCAGCCAACAGCCACGACAGCCGCGCGCTCGTCACCCGGCTGCTCGCCCACGACTGGCACTACCTCGACCCCACCACCGGCACCCGAACCAGCGTCACCGACCACCGGCGCATCGCCGGAATCGGACTGGCCGACAGCCCCGACGCACGGCACAACGCCGACACCGAGCCGGAACCGGCCTGCGTCGTCCCCCTCACCGCCGTCGGTGAGCTCGACACCGCCTGGCTCTACCTGCTCGATCCCGCCGAAGACACCGTCACCGTGCACACCGGCGACGGCGACCCGATCAGCCGGCACCCCCTGCAGCACTGAATCCGCCATGCCCACTAAACGAGCACCTCACCACCCAGTCCACCCGCGGGCACGGGAACCGCTCCGCGCCACGCGGCGCCCCAAGCATGCCCCAACGCCGGACCGATCACCTCGATCACCTCGATCACGTCGATCGGTTCGACCATTCGGGCACGGCCGGGGCGCCGCGGCACTTTCCCCGCACCGCGCACCTGGAAGGACCCCTCCCTCATGCACAGCGTCACCTACAGGATCCGCACCATCCGGCCGCAGGGAGACCGCACACGTCCCGAGCCGGCTCGCCCGGCCGGCACCAGCGAACCACCCGACCGGGCGGGCCGGGCAGGCCGGGCGGAGCGGGCGGGTCAGACGTGACCGGCCGGGTCCTCGCGCTGATCGCCGCCCTGGTGTGTGCGGTGATCCTCATCTGCGGCGGGCTGACCGGCACACTGTTTACCCGCGGCGCCGCCGCCAGCTGCGCTGCACCGGTTGCCGGCCCACCGCAACCGATCATCAGCGCTGCCACGCCGGACGGCGCCTTCCCGACGATCGGCCGGTGGGACGCCACCCAGGTCGGCAACGCCGCCGCGATCACCGCCGTCGGTGCGCAGCGGCAACTGCCTGCCCGCGCCTGGGTGATCGCCGTGGCCACCGCCATGCAGGAGTCCAGTCTCCGCAACGTCGACCACGGCGACCGTGACTCCGTCGGGCTGTTCCAGCAACGCCCCTTGCAAGGCTGGGGCAGCGCCGAACGGCTCCTGGATCCACCGGCCGCGGCCGGGAAGTTCTACGACAAGCTCGTCACGGTCTCGAACTGGCAGACGCTGCCGCTGGCCCAGGCCGCGCAGGCCGTGCAGATCAGCGACCACCCCGACGCCTACGCGCAGTGGGAAACCGACGCGGTCACCGTCGTGCAGGCCCTGACCGGCCTCACCGGCGGCCCGGTCGCCTGCACCATCACCGTCAGCGCCGACGGCTGGACCCAGCCCGTCCAGGCCAAGGTCGGATCCGGGTTCCGCACCGGCGACCGGCCCACCCACGACGGTGTCGACCTCATCGCCGCCCGCGGCACCCCGATCCACGCCGCCTCCGCCGGCACCGTCAGCACGGTGCGCTGCAACGCCACCGACGTACGCACCGGCGAACCGTGGGGCTGCGACCGTGACGGTGACCCGGAGCGGGTCCGTGGCTGCGGCTGGTACGTCGACCTCGAGCATCCCGGCGGCGTTGTCACCCGCTACTGCCACATGCTCACCCACCCCGCTGTCACCGAAGGCCAACCGGTCGCCGCCGGCGACGTCCTCGGCGTCGTCGGCAGCAGCGGCCACTCCTCCGGACCGCACCTGCACTACGAGGTCCACGTCACCACAGGCAGCGGGCACGACCACGGCTCCGGCAGCGCGGTCGACCCGGTGTGGTTCATGGCCGCTGTCGGCGCACCAATCACTCGAATGGGCTGAATTGTAGGTCCTCGTTGATCTTGTCGGATTCTCATCAACTTGTCGGTGGTTCTTGGCGGTTTCCGACATGTCACTGAGAAGTGGCGGCGAGGCGAGAGGAATGGATATTGATATCGATGAACGATCCGGTCATGGCTATCGACATGCATGATCGTCTCGCGAGTGTGGGGTTGCGGTACCGGCTGTTCAGCGGTGGTGACCTGGTCGAGTCTACGTTGGCCAGGGTTGTCGCGGCGGATCTGGCGACCGTTGGACCGGTTCGCGAGTTCCGCTGGTACAAGGGTCGCCGGTTCTATTCGGGCTGGTATTGGTCCTCGACAACGGGTGGATTGGTCGCTTACGAGAGTCTGCTGGAGTTGGCGCGGATTCTGCTGGCTGACTTCGACCCGGACGTGTCCGGTATTGCTGCACAGCCTTTTCAGATGCGTGAGGAATCAGCACGGGTGACACGCCGGCATGTGCCGGATCTGCTGCTGAGTCACCGCGACGGCCGGGTGACGGTGGTGGATGTGAAGCCGGCGGGCCGGCTCGCGGACGTGAAGGTCAGGGCGGTGTTCGGCTGGACGGCCGAGCTGTTGTCGTTGCGGGGCTGGGATTTCGAGGTGTGGTCGGGCGCAGATCTGGTGACGCTGGCCAATGTCCGGTTCCTGGCGGGGTACCGGCGGGCGTTCACGGTCGACACGGACCTGTGTCCTGCTCTGTTGGAGTTGGCCGACGCGCAGACCTCGGTCGGCGGGATCGAGCGGGCGGCGGGTGCGCTGGGTGCGCCGCATGTGGTCCGGCCGGTGCTGCTGTATCTGCTGTGGTCGGGCAGGCTGCGCACGGAGCTGTCGACCGTGTTGAGCGCTGCTTCGCCGGTCTGGCGGGCGGAGCAGTGATGAGCGAGCACGTGGTGAGTCTGCGGGTCGGCGCGCGGGTGCTGTTCGACGGGGACCTGGTGCAGGTCGAGGAGCTCGACGGCAGCGGTGTGACGGTGCGCAACGCGCGCACCGGCCAGTTCGTGGCGTTGACGCTGGGCCGGCTGGTGGCGGGGTGCGTTGCGGTGGAGCCGCCGCGTGAGACGTTGCCGGCCAGCAGCATCGGCGCGACGCTGGCCGGTCTGAGCAGTGCCCAGTTGCAGCAGGTCGCCGGGCGGGCCAGGCATGTGCGGGAGTTGCTGGCCGCCGATGGTCCGTCGTTGCAGGAGCGGCTACGTGGCAAGGCGGCTGAGCTCGGGGTGTCGGTCCGTACGGTGGAGCGCTGGCTGGCCGCGTATCGCCGCGACGGCGACGCCGGTCTGGTCGACCCGCGGCAGCTGCGCGGTCGGGGCAGCCGGGTGGACCCGCGCTGGGACGACGCGGTCCGGGTGGTGCTGGCCTCGAAGGTCGGCGATTCCACACCGACGCGGTCGGCGGTGCTGACGGCGGCAGCGGAACTGCTGACAGCGCAGCACGGTCCCGGAGTGGTTTCGGTCCCGCCTGCGGCGACGGCTTACCGGCGGCTGGCGGAGCTTGCCAAGGGCACCAATGCGGTGACCGGCAGCGCGAGCGGCCGCCGGTCGATCGCCGATCGGCCGCAGGGTGTCTACGGGCGGTTGCGCGCGACGCGGCCGGGGGAGTACGTGGTGCTGGACACGCAGGACTTGGACGTGTTCGCGATGGAACCGGTGACCTGTCGTTGGGAGCGGGCGCAGCTGACGGTCGCGCAGGATCTGTTCACCCGCTGCATCGTTGGCCTGCGGGTCACACCGGTGTCGACCAAGGCGGTCGATGTCGCCGGGGTGCTTTACGAGGCGGTCGCAGGGCGGGCGGCACCGGATTCCTGGCCACGCGAGGCGGTCTGGCCCTATCACGGCGTGCCGGAGAACGTTCTGCTCGCGGGGATCGCAACGACGGGGACAGGCACCACGGGCCCGGTCTGCGCACCGGAGACGCTGGTGGTCGATCACGGCCGGGTGTTCCTGTCCACGCACGTGTTGTCGATCTGCACCCGGTTGGGGATCTCGATCCAGCCGGCGCAGCCGCACAAGCCCACTGACAAGCCCACGGTCGAGCGGTTCTTCCGCAGTCTGCGCGAGGGACTGGTGCAGCATCTGCCGGCCTACAAGGGTCCGGACATCTATTCGCGCGGTGAGCGGGTGCAGGACGAGGCGTTCCTGTTCCTGCACGAGTTGGAGGACGTGATCCGCGAATGGATCGCGGCCGTCCATCACCGGGCCAAGCATGATGGGCTGACGATCGCGCAGTGGCCGCAGGTCGCTCTGTCGCCGGCGGAGATGTTCGCCGCCGGGCTGGGCAAGGCGGGGCTGCTGCGGATCCCGGCGACGCCGGAGCTGGCGCTGGACTTCCTGCCGGTGCTGGCGCGCACGATCCAGCACTACGGCGTCGAGGTCAACGGGCTGCGCTACAACGGGTCCGGGCTGGACGGTTACCGCAACGCCCGCAGCCCCTACGGCGGGACGCTGGCGGGCAAGTGGCCGATCCGGATCAACCCGGACGACGTGCGTCACGTCTGGTTCCAGGACCCGGCGGACGGCCACTGGCACCGTCTCGATTGGGAACACGAGCCGTTGCTGGACACCCCGTTCACGGCCGAGGCCGCGGCGCATGCCCGCAGGATCGCCGCGGCCGGTGGCAGCGGCTTCGACCCGGCGAAGGCCCTCGCTGAGCTGCTGCACCGGTGGAGCACCGGTCTGGTCACCGATCGGCGGGAACGGCGCATGGCCGCACGGCTGGCCACCGAGTACGCCGCCCTGCCCACCGCCGATCTGGCGGGGGTCGCGCCGCCGGTTGCGCTGCCCGGGCCTGCCGGTCCGGCCGAGTCGGAGCCGCCCGGCGGTGACGATGACGAGGCCGACGGCGGGTTCGGCGACGTCGGGTTCTATGACGACGCGTTCGAGGTGCTGTCATGACCGCTGTCGTCTCGGCTGGTGGCCTCTACACGTTGTCGCGCAAGGAGGGCTGGCGCCGCTGGAGCGACGCGCCGTCCCGGGTGCGCCCGGAGCCGTTGACGCCGCGGCAGCTCGCCCGCCTCGGCGCCGATGCCCGCGCCGAGTACGACGACGCCCGCCACGACTGGCACGCCAACTTCGGCACGATCAAGACCCCGCAGCTGGCCGTGATCCATGACGAACTCGACCAGATCGTCGCGACGAACCGTCAAGACCCCGACCGGGTCCGCGGCGCGGCGGTCATCGACGCGTTGCCCGGTCTGGGCAAGACCACGATCGCGAACACTTTCGCCCGTGACTTCGACCGCGCCCAGCGGCGCCGGCACGGCGAGGTCACCGATGACGGTCATGAGCACCTGCCGGTGTTCCGGGTCGGGCTGACCTCGCGCACCACGCTGCGCACGCTCAACCGGATGATCTGCGAGTTCTACGGTCATCCGGGCACCGACCGCGCCAACGCCGCGCAGCTGGCCAGCTTCGCTGTCGACTGTGTGCTGTCCTGCCACACCCGGATCGGGATCATCGACGACCTGCACTTCATCGACCCGAACCGCCGGGACGGCATCGACGTGTCCAACCACCTGAAATGGCTGGCCAACGAGCTGCCCGTCACGTTTGTCTACGCGGGGGTCGGGCTGGCCGAACGCCGCCTGTTCGCCGAAGGGCTCACCGGTGACAGCGCGGTCATGGCGCAGATCGCCCGCCGGTGGACCCGGCTGGAACTCCCGCCCTTCCGCGTCGGTGACCCCGCCGGGCGGCGGCACTGGCGCAGCCTGCTCAAGGCCACCGAGCGCCAGCTCGTGCTGGCCAAAGCACACCCCGGCATGCTCACCGACCTCGACGACTACCTGTTCGCCCGCGCCACCGGCCACATCGGCTCGTTCATCACCCTGATCACCCGCGGCTGCTACAAGGCCATCCGCACCGGCGTCGAGGTCCTCACGCAGCAACTCCTCGACACCGTCCGCATCGACGAAGCCTCCGAAGCCGCCCGCCACCAGCTCCAGGCGGCGTTGACCGGCGCCCGCCCACCACGCCAGCCGAGCCGGCGGTCGACGGCGAGCACCGCAACGGCGGGGACGAGGTGAGCGCCGTGACCGTCGCGCGGATGCTGCCGCTGCGGGTCGCCCTGGGCGACGGGGAGGCGCTCGACTCGTGGCTGTTGCGCCTGGCCCACCGCAACGACATGCCACTGCGCTGGCTGACCGCAGCGCTGGGCTTCGCCGACCGGCTGCGGGTCTGGCACAACTACGCCCTGACCTGGAAGCTGCCACCAGACCTGCTGCGGCGCATCGAGTCGCAGACCGGCCTACCGGCCACGGCCCTGGACACCGCGGTGCTGGACCAGTTCGACACGCTGGGCTGGAAACCCATCCCCGGCTCGCGGTTCTGCCCGACCTGCCTGCACGAGTCCGGCGGCCGGTGGCCGATCCGCTGGCAACTGCCCTACACCTTCGCCTGCCTGACCCACCACAATCTGCTCGCCGTGCTCTGCCCGGTCTGCCAACGCACCCCGCACAGCATGCTCTCCGAACGCTCCGGGCTCGCCCCGCCCACCCACTGCACGCTCGGCGCCACCCGCCACGGGCCGGCCTGCGACGGCGATCTGCTAACCCACCCACGGCTCCCGCTGGACCCGGCCGACCCGCGCCTGGCCGCCCAATCCTGGATCAACGACCGGCTCGCCGACCCGGACGCCAGCGCGGTCACCGACCTGCGCGACCTCAACGCCCTCGCACTGTGGTTCCTGCACCGCATCAAACCCGACGAACTTCAACACCTCGGCGACGCGACCGTCACCGCGATCACCGCCTACCGCGACGGTCTGCACGGCACCAAACGGCACCCGCCCACCGCCGGACTGATCGCCGCGGCGATGGCCACCCAAGCGGTCAGCGTGCTCACCGCCGACGAACACCAGCGCGCCGCGCGCGTCCTGCCGCTGCTGCGCAACGTCTACACCGCACACCGCCACACCCAACGCGGCGGTGGGCAGGTGCCGCCCGCCCGCGGACCGATGATCCTGTCCCATCAACGACTCAGCCGCCTGTCCGAGCCCCTCCGTCGCACGATCCTCACCACGATCGACTCGCTGCTACCGGTCAGTGAGCGGCTGCGCTACCGCACCTGCACCACCACACCGCACGCACCGACACCAGAGTCCCGCACCGCGGCCGAACGAGCCCGGCACATCCCGCAATACCTCTGGCCCGACTGGCTGATCCGGTTCCTGCCGCCGCGCGGTGCACACGTCGCCGAAGTCGCCACCAACATTCCCAAGGCGCTGCTGATCCCCGGTAACCCCGCCCGCAACCTCCACGCCACCGCCGAACTCGGCCCCTGGCGCACCAACACCAGCATCTTCCTCAGCGAAACCGGCCAACAGCACCCCGACACCCTTGCCGCGGTCTGCGCCCTCGCCGCCTACCTCGACACGCACGGGTCGCCGATCGACTACCGCCGGCGCCGGAGCACCTTCACCGACATCGCACTGACCAAGCAGCAATGGCACGAGCTGTCCTACCAGGCCGGCACCAACCCCGGCAGGGACGGCCGCCTGCTCAGCGCCCGCCGCTACCTGTTCCAACTCCTCACCGGAGCCGACCTCGCCAACCCCCAGCACCAGCTCGCGTTCACCACCTCGGCATCCCAGACCGCACTGCAGCAGTTCAGCCGCGACATGACCACCGCACTCCGCGACACCCTGCACCGCCACGCCGCCGAACTGCTGCACACCGCCGGCATCGACGAACCACTCACCTGGAACCCACCCACCGACTGCGTCGCCGGCCTCATACTGCCCGGCCGCGAACCCGGCGACATCGACCTGGCCGCCGCCCAGCAGCTCCTCGACGTCGAGCGTCTCGCCGTCGTCGCCGTCGCGCGCCGCCTCGGCGTCACCGCCGAGCACGTCCGCCACGCCCAGCAACACTTCCACCGGCCACCGCCCGAGCTCGCCCCGACCTCCGTGACCGCAGCACGCCGGCTGCGTGAACAGGCCGCCGCCCTGCTCACCCGAGACTTCCTCGACCGCGAATACCACCGAGCCGGCCGCACCCTGCGAACCCTCGCCGACCTCACCGGCATCGCCTACCCGGTAGTCGCGCAATGCGTCCGAGCCCATGGCATCCCCGCCGGCACCAGCAGCAAGAAGCACGACAAGAACCGCACACACCTGGCCGCCAAGCGGAACCGGCGCCGCGCCACGCTCGAACGCAACGCCAACCGCGCTGCCCGACAGCCCCGTATCAACCCGGACTGGCTGCGCGAACAGGCCGGCACCCTGCACCGCCCGAACACTGACATCGCCGCCGAACTCGGGCTCAGCCACGAAACCGTCCGCCGCCACCGCCGACAGCTCTGCATCACCCAACGACCGTCCGGCTCCGCCGGTCACGCCGTCCACACCCGCCGGCATCTCGAACTACCCACCGACGTCCGGCGCTCGGTCGAAGGCAAACGCCACGGCTGGCAACGGCTGCGCCGATTCCAGCAACTCGCGCGTCATCCCAGCGTCAACGCCGCAGCACAGGTTCTCGGCCTCCATCACCAGAACCTTCTCCTGCAACTCGATCGCCTCGAAACCGACGTCGGCGCGCCCCTGATCAACCGCACGAGCAACCGCTACCAGCCGATCACAACGACACCACGCGGCAAACACCTGCTCCAGCAACTCGAGCAGCCCACGGTCCGGCAACTCCTCGACCGCTACGCCCCGCCCCAGCCACCCCACCCACCACCAGATCGGAAATGTCGAGCATGAACCCAGAGGCCGCGAAGACGGCTACCACGACAGACGACTGGAACCACATCGACGACGCACCGCATCCGTCCGACGCAGCCCTGGCGTCCACGCCGGCTTTACGTTCTCCGAGCGAGCAAATAGCCCTGAGGGGTGGATTCCTGCTCCCCAGCAGGCCGACCGCCCCAGAAGACCGTCGTGAAGCCGGACTCCGTAGCCCGCTGCTCCATCTCCTCCGGCGACAGCCAGTACGCATCGAACTCGATTCCGAGGCCGGTGCTGCGGCCGGCGCGGCGGACCTTACCGTCACCGGCCTTGAACGCGGTCACCAGATAACCCCCGGGCTTGACCACGCGGGCAAGTTCGCTGAAGGCGACCGCTCTGTCAGCAGGCGCGAGGAAGATCAGCGAGTACCAGCAGACCACCCCTGCCAGCGAGGCATCCTCGAACGGCAGATCCCGCAAGTCGGCGACATCGAAGGCGAAGTCCGGATAGTCACGCCGCGCCACCCGGACCATCTCGGGCGAGAGATCGACCCCGTGTGGGGACAGACCCTTGGCTGCCAGATAGGGCGCGAGCAGCCCTGTCCCGCAACCGACGTCCCCGACGCTGCTGCCCAGATCCGCGGCAAGGGTCAACTCGCAGAACAGGCTCAGCATCGCCCGATCGATGGGCATGCTCTCCAGGGCTCCGGCCAGCCGGTCGGCATAGAACTCCGCCAGCACATCGTGCGCGGCCCTCAACTCGTCAGTTTTGGCATCCACGGGCGAACCATAGTCGCCCCGCCAGCGACAGGCGACACCCAGCGCCGCTCCATCAAGCTCCAGCACCGCACCAGGCTAACGACAACTCTCGCCGCTTCCCAGCCCAACACCATGCAGCACAAGACCACCAAGAAACCGACAGATCGATGAGAAGAAGCCGCCGACAAGCCGCTGAGAAGCCACCACAACGGGGCAGGTCAATCGTCGCGACCGCCGACAAGATCCAGGAGAACCTACATGAATTGCATCGAATACCGCACGGTTCGAATATCGCCTACCGCCGGTCGTCGCCCCGGTCCCACCACCGCGCAATAGCAGCGCACGAACGTCAGGAGAAATGTGATGGAACACATCGACGATGTCGGTGCGGACATGGGTCACCCCGAGCACGAGTGTGAGACCGCCGGAACACTCGTATTCGTCGCCCACTACGGCGCGCCGGGCGTCGGGCAGGCATGGACCTGCACGACCTGCGGAACGGCATGGTCCCGGGTCGGCGGCGCGTTCTGGCCGGCCGATC
The DNA here is from genome assembly GCF_040654515.1 of Dactylosporangium sp. NPDC050688. Taxonomy (NCBI): domain Bacteria; kingdom Bacillati; phylum Actinomycetota; class Actinomycetes; order Micromonosporales; family Micromonosporaceae; genus Dactylosporangium; species Dactylosporangium sp. NPDC050688. The sequence goes on along the minus strand of NZ_JBFAIC010000049.1, from coordinate 40,214 downwards.
AGGGCGTGCACATCCTCGATCCCCGGGACGTCGAGTAGGGCAGCTTGGCGGGCCGCCCGACAGCCCCCGTTCGCGGAACTGCCGAGGGTGCGGCGGGCGCAACCGCGCTTCGGCGTCGATTCGGCGGGCCCGCCGGCTTCACCCGCGAAACCATAGGGACATCGAGCCGAACGCCGGTCGAATATCTCCGCCCACCAGCACGGTCGGTAGCGGAAGCGCCGGCGCGAGCACGCCCCGGCGCAGCGCGAATCCGACGACTTGATCATCCAATCGTGACATGCGTCGATCTCATGCGGATCGCGTGTCCACACCACGCTTCCCGTCGCCGTCCCGGGCCGCCGGCCAACCCGTCCACGAGACGAGGCCAACGACCTGGGACGCGGCATCCCACATCGAACACCAACGACACAAGGAGCATCCCGAGCATGGGAACCCGAGGTTACGTCGGCTGCCCCGACGCCACCGACCCGACCGTCGTCCACCTGCGCTACGTCCACTCCGACGCCGTCCCCGAGGACATGGTGCCCGCCCTCACCGCGATCCAGCAGCTGACCTTCAGCGGCGACACCGCCGCCACCGTCACCGCGCTGCTGCGCCGCACCTGGGCATACCTCGGCGCCGACGTGACCACCGACGACACCTTCCTGGCCGGCGATACCCCCATCGCCGGCGTCGGCATGGCGATCGACGCCGCCCCGACCGACCCGCCCACCGCCGTGCCGGTCGCCCGCCTCGACGAACTGTCCGGGCCGTGGGTCTACCTGATCGACCCGGCCGCGAACACCCTCACCGTGCTGTCCACGGACGACCCGGACCACCCGGTCGCCCGCTACACCTTCACCGCACCGCCCACACCGCCCACACTGCCCGCACCGGGCCGCGCCGTCGGCGGCCAGCGATGACGGAACCGACCCCACCGACCGGCCCCACCGGGAATCCCGGCGTGGCAGGCGTTCAGCAGCGGCCCGCGTGCGGCTGCCGACAGCTCACCGAACGCACTGAACGCGCCGAACGCGCCGAAGCCAGGCTCGGCCTGCTGCGCCGGCAGCTGCGCGACGCGGTCGTCGCCGGCGACCTCGACGCCGACTTCACCAACGACCCGCTCGCCGCGGCGGACCTGCCGCTGCTGCCGCGCCGCTGGACCGTCAACCTCCCCGTCACCCTCAACCTCACCGTCGTCGCCGACAGCTCCGACGACGCGTTCGACGCTGCCCGGAACACCGTCGACGGTGCACTCTTCCCTGCTGGCGTCGGTTACGACGAGAGGGACGCCGGCGCCGCGACCCCCGGCGACGTGGTCGACGACCCGATCGGCGCGTAGCCCAATCGCCGCCGCCGCGCTGTCCCGGCGGTGACGGGCCGGACGGGTTGTCACGGCAACCGCCGTCGCCTCCTGGCACCCCATCCCGTCCGTTGCATGTGTTCCATCCGTTTGCCGGTGCTGGCGTGCTCGCCGCTGGGCGGGTACCGCCGACCCGGTCCCGACCCGAAAGCGAGACCACGAACCGTGAACCGACGTCTCTGGTTCGACCTACCAGCCACCGCGCTGCACGCCGAACACGCCCTGTCCCGCTCGACCGATACCGGCCAGCCGGCGTTGCTCCTGCGCAACTGCGCCAGTCCGCTCCTGGCCGGCAACGGCATCCCAGCGCTGCACGCCACCCCGGCCGCCTCCGCCGTCCACACTGATCCGCTCGGCACCGGCACCGGCGCCAGCACCCGTGCGGTCCGTGCGGGAACGTACCGGCTGCCCCTGACCGTCCGCTCGCCGCTGCTCGGCATGCCGCTGCGGGACCTGCTCCGCCACGGCATGCACGCCGGACACGTCTGGTTCACCGTCGACGTCGACCCGGGCGGGCTGCGCGCCATCGCCACCCGACCCGTCCGGGACATCGGCGATCCACCCGCCGGCGCCGCCTGGCGCGACGCTGTACTCACCGTGGACGGGCTCGGCAGCTACCCGGGCCAGACCTGCCCCGGCTACCGGCTCGGCGGCGACCTCGCCAGGTTCCGCCTGGACGTGCTGCAGCGGATGCTCGCCGACACTGGCTGCAGCCACATCCGGCACAGCCCGGTCTTCGTCACCACCGACGGGGGCCGGACGTGGCTGGTCGACGAGTTCGGCGACCGTGCCCCGGTCACCGACGACGGCGACGGCTGGTGGCGTGTCGCGCATCCGGCGCTGCACTGGGCCGCCGCACCGATCACTCTGATCACCCTGAATGCTGCGGCGGGACCGGAACCTGCGCCGGTCTTCGAACCCTGCGGTCCGGGCGGTGACCTCGTGCGGTGCCGCGTGTGCGGCGCCGTCGAGGAGATCGCCTACCGCGAGCTGCCGTGGCCGTCCGGGACCGGCGTCGACACCACCCGTACCTGCACCATCTGCGGCTCCTGGGAGGGCAGCGACCCGATCCTCGGGTGGCACCGCAACCCGTGGCCACCGCCCCCGGAGCACACCTCCACGGTGCACAACCACACGGAGGAGCCCCGGCGATGATCGACGACGACTACACCCTCGACGAGGGCATCGAGATGCCGCAGGCGTGGTGGCGGCTCGGCGGGCGGATCCCGCTCACCGTCCGCGAACACACCTGCCGCATCCCCGGCCTGCCGCTGCTCGCCTACGGCCCGGAGTTCTCCGGCACCGTGCTGTCGGTCTACGGGCCCCGCTACCTGGACCTCGGCCATTTCACCACCTGGAACGCCTACCGCCCGGACGAGTCGAGCCCGTACCGGGCCGCGTTCGACGCGCTGCGGGCGGCACATCCCGACACGTTCAGCACCGTCATCGGCCATCAACTGCTGCACATGGTCCGCCGCGACGGACCGAGCACGGTCTGGCTGGCGCTGCGACTGACCCGGCTCACCGACCCGATCGCCGACACCCTTGTGCGGGTCCACGACCAGACCTGCCCCACCCGGATCCACCGCTGGGTCGACCTCACGCACTGAACAGCCGACCAGACCCAGAACACGCCCAGAACACGCCCAGAACACGCCCGACGGCCCCACGACCGGCCAGGCCACGACCGACCACGTCACGACTGCCCACGCCACGACCGACCACGCCACGAACCGAGAGGAACAGCCACCGATGGACGACCCCGACGACTACGGGCACGAGCAACTCCTCCAGGACCTCGTCACCCACCTGCTGGACAGCGACACCCTCGAGCAGCTGTGCACCGACGCCGACCTGCCCGTGCTCATCGGCGGCGACGGCACCCCGATCACGCTCACCGCCCGCACCTACACCGACGCGGGTGTGCTCACCGTCGACCACGGCATCTACCTGGAACTGTCCGACGGCAGCGCCTTCGGCCTGAGGGTCACCGTGTCCCACAGACCCGCCATGCAGGTCGACCTGCGCCGCTGACCGGCGCCCCGCACCGTCACGCCGGCACGACGCCGGCGCCCGCCTCCTCCCAACCGCGTCACCGGCGGTGATGCGTCGCCGCGCACCACCCGTACCACTGCACCACCGGGTGTGGCAGCCACAGGTTCCGAGGTCTTCGACGACCCGGGCCAGGGCCGAGCCCCACCTGTCTCCGCTGTGCGGTTCCCACCGCCCGCGCATCCGGAGACGGGTGCGCGGGCCCGACCCGTGAATCGAGGCACCACATGAGCACACCAACGCCGAGCCCGTCCGAGCCGGCGACCCCGGCGACCGCGTCCGGTGACGCCCCCGCTGCCGACCCGGGCACCGAACCGGCGGGCAACCGGCCCGGCTACCTGTACCGCAAGGTCGCCCTGTACCTGGTCGAGCATCCCGACGAGTTCCACCAGCCGGGTGCGATCAAGAACGCCCTCGGTGTCCCGTCGTCCGGGGCGGTGTCCGAGGTGCTCAAGAAGATGACCGCCGCCGGGCACGCAACCCACCAGCGCGACCCGCACCACCGGTACCGGATCACCCAGGCCGGTATCGACGCCGCCGGCACCATGCCACCCGCCGCACCCCGACCCGCCACCGGCGGTGGGGGAGCCCGGTCGGGGCGGCGTGGGCCGGTCACCCGCCCCAACGGCGAGCAGTACTTCCCCAGGCGGCTCGCCGGCGCCACCGACGTCGACGTGCTGCACCGGCTGCGGGACAAGCGGATCCCCGTGCTGCTGTACGGGCCGCCCGGCACCGGCAAGACCGCCATGGTCGAAGCCGCCTTTCCCGACCTGCTCACCATCACCGGCACCGGCGACACCGTCGTGGAGGACTTCCTCGGCAACTTCATCCCGCTGCCCGGCGGCGGGTACGAGTTCGTGTACGGCCCGCTCGTGCAGGCGATGCGGGACGGGCGGGCGCTGCTCATCGACGACGCCACCCTCATCCCGCCGAAGGTCCTGGCGGTGCTGTACCCGGCGATGGACGGCCGCCGCGTCATCCACATCCCCGGCTACCGCAACGAACGCGTCGAAGCCGTCGACGGGTTCTACGTCATCGCCGGGCACAACCCCGGCGTCCACGGAGCCATCCTCACCGAAGCCCTCGCGAGCCGGTTCGACGTGCACATCGAGGTCACCACCGACTTCGACCTCGCCAAACACCTCGGCGTCCCCGCCGCGGCGATCACCGCCGCGCAGGCCCTCAACGCCGACCTCGCCGCCGGCAAGGTCACCTGGGCGCCGCAGCTGCGGGAACTGCTCGGCTTCACCCGCGTCCGCAAGACCCTCGGCCTGCCCGCCGCGATCGCCAACCTCGCCGGCCGCGCCCCCGAAGACGACCGGACCGCCGTCAGCAAGGCCCTGTCCGCCGCGTTCGGCACCACCGTCACCGCGCTGACCCTCGGCAAGCAGCGCTGACCGCCAACCCTCGAACGAAAGGAGTCATGCGTCATGCCGCATCCCAGCAGCCACCTGCACCCGGAACCTTCCACCACACTCCACCTGGCCCCCCACCCCGAGTGGGTCGAGTGGGACCGCGCCTGGACCCGCCACATCGTCACCCTGACCGGCCGGACCGATCTCACCGTCGTCGTCGCCCCCGGTGCCGGCGGCGGCGCACCCGCCTGCTTCTACCCGGCCACCGGCCGGGTCGAGGTCGACGCCACCCACATCGGCGCACCCGACATCACCAACCCGCGCCGCGCCGGCCACAAGAAGGTCGTCGCCACCGCCTACGGGCTGCTCGTCCACGAAGCCGGCCACGCCACCCACAGCCGGTGGACCGCACCGCCCGGCACCCCACCGATCATCGCCGCCGTCGCCGACCTCCTCGAGGAGTCCCGCGCCGAAGGCCGGCACCGCGCCCGCCGCCGCGGCGACCGCCGCTGGCTGCGCCACACCGTGCAGACCCTGATCACCACCGACGACGCGCCGGTCGACGACGCCTGGCACGCCGCACAGCTCGCCGGGCTGCTCCTTGCCCGGGTCGACGCCCGCATCCTCACCGGCAAGGACGTCACAGCGGTCCGCGCCGCCGTCACCGCTGTGCTCGGCCGCAAGCGGCTGGCCCAGCTGCGCGACATCTGGCGGCAGGCGCACACCGTCGAGGACACCGACGCCGAGACGATGATCGACCTTGCGTGGCGGTGGTGCCGCCTCCTCGGCATCGACCCGACCAGCCGCCCGGCCGTCCCGACCGCCGACGAGGGGCACTTCGCCGGGACCCTCGCCGCCGCGCTCGGCGACTTCCTCGCCGTCGCCGCCGGGCTCACCCCAGCCGCGTACACCGCGCACCGCATCGTCGAGCAGCACGGCACACCGGCCCACTGGACGCTGCGCGACCCCACCGACGCGGAGCAGCACGCCGCCCGCCGGCTCGCCGTGCGCCTGCGGCAAGCACGCACCAGCACCCTCGAGCCGGCGACGCGGCCCTCGGCGATCCCACCCGGCCGGCTGCGGACCCGCGCCGCGATCACCGCCGACGCGCAACGCGCCGCCGGGCAGCTGCCCTCCGCGCAGCCGTGGCAGCAACGCGCCACCCTGCCCCCACACAAACCCACCCTCCGCCTCGCCGTCCTGGTCGACGTCTCCGGCTCCATGACGGCGTTCGCCGAGCCCATGTCATCGGCAGCGTGGATCCTGGCGAACGCCGCCCGCCGCACCGACGCCACCGTCACCACCATCGCCTTCGGCGAAACCGTCACCCTGCTGGTCCCACCACACGCCAGACCCGCGCAGGTGCAGCAGATGACGGCCAACGACGGCTACGAGCGGTTCACCGACGCGGTCAAACTCGCCGACCACCTCCTGCAGCTGCGGCACCGCGGCTCCGTGCGGATGCTCGCCGTGGTCTCCGACGGCTGGTTCGGCGAGCACCTGGAACCCGCGCAACGCCTCATCACCACCCTCGCCCGGTCGGGCTGCGCGGTGCTGTGGCTGCACCCCGACGACAGGTTCTGCCACACGTACGAACACACGACCACCGTCACGGTTACCAACCCGATCGAGGCGATCGACGTCATCGCCGACGCCGCCGTCACCGCCCTCACCCAGGCGTAACCATCGACCTGCACCCACGACAGGAGCACCGAACCTCCATGCCGACGTCCGATCCGCGTCTCGCGGACCCGGCCGGCCAGATCCCGGCTGCCGTCGACGACAGCATCGGCGAAGGCACCCTGGCCGTCACCGTGCGGTCTTCACCGACCTGCGCGAGCACTGCGACGATGCCAATGACTTCCTGACCGACGTCGGTGTCCTGTACGACGGACCGGCGCCACCATCGAAGGCACCGCCGCCGTGACCGCCGCACACCTGGTCACCACCACCCGCAGCCGCACCGGCCGGGCAACACCGACGGCGTCGCCGAGCTCATCGTGCGTCCCAGCCCGGTCGGCCTGCGGCCCAGACCCGGCCCGCCGGATGGCTGTTCTTCGGCCTGGCCAGCAGCTGATCCACCAGCGCCGAGCACCGCACCCCCCGCACCCCGTCACCCACACGGGCCGGGCAGCGGTGCGGTGCCTGGCGACTTGACCTCACCCCGGCAGCCAAGCGTGCATGCATCCGCCCCGAGCTCAACCCGGGCCCGACGGCATGCACCGCACACACCTCGAAGGAGCCCACCCATGCGCTACGGCACCGACACCCACCCCGACCCGGGATCGCCGTTCGACACCGACAACCACGCCTGGCAACGGTTCACCGCCGTCGCTGCCGACCACTTCGACGTGGTCACCTGGACCCGCCCCGACGACCGGCCCGTCCTGGTCAGCCTCGTCGACCTGCCCACCGGTGACACGTTCACCGTCGCCGTCCTCGGCTCCGTCGAGGTCCGCGACCCGCACGCCCTGCTCGTGCTGTCCACCAGCGGCCATCTCACCGTCCACGGCCCCGCCGACGGCATCGCCGCCGCCGACCACGCCCCGCACCTCGCCCTCACCGACACCACCGTCCAGGCCACCCGACCCGTGCCGCTGCACCACCCCGCCACCCCGGCCCTACCCGAAACCGCGTGGGTCGACCTGCCCGCCGTGCCCGTCACAGCCGCGCCCGTCGACGACGACGGCGGTACCCGCACGGTCGCGCTGCTGCTGATCGACGACGAGGGCGACCGGCTCGCCGTCGTCGGCCCCTTCCCCGACCGTGCGGCGGCCGACCGGTGGCAACCCACCGACGGCCGAACCGTCCAGCGGCACGTGACCCTGCTCCAGCCGATCCCACCCGCACCGCCGAGCCTGCCGTGACCACCGCGGCCGACGCGGCGACGCCACCGGCCGCGCTCCGACCGGTGGTCGCCGTCGACGTCGACGGCGTACTCAACCCCGACGACCCCGCCGACGCGGCATCGCTGGGTTACCAGCCGCACCACTACACCGGACCCGGCCCCGACGGGCAGCACACCGAAGGCACCGTATGGCTGCACCCAGTCCATGGCACGTGGCTGGCCGAACTCGCCACCGCCGGCGCTGAACTCGTCTGGTGCACCAGCTGGCGGAACCTCGCCGCCACCTGGATCGCGGCCCGCCTCGGCTTACCTACCAACCTGGCCGCCATCGACATCACTGCCGCCGGCGTCCGCTGGGGGCATCAGGCCAAACTGTTCGACCTCTACCGGGCCGTCGGGAACCGGCCGGTTGCCGTCCTCGACGACGCCTTCGGCGGTAAAGACCCCGACCACGCCCACCACCGCACCCGCAGCGGCGCACCGACCCTGCTGGTGCCGGTCAACCCACGCACCGGCCTGCGCCGCGCCGACATCGACGCCGTCCGTGCCTGGCTGCATCGCCTTCCCGGACCAGCCGACGGGTGACGCCCCGGCAGGTCCGGCATCGACAGGTATCGACCGACATAGTTCTGCACCTCTCGTGGCGCGGCCGTCCCAACCCACGTTGGACGGCCGCGCCGCCCGCGTCCCACCAGGAGGCCTGTCATGACGTCCCTGCCCGAACCCGACGACACACCGCAGCCGCTGAGCGTCGGCGACCCCGCCCTGGGCAAGACCCGCCTGCTCGCCCGCCAATGCCGGACCTGCATCTTCCACCCCGGCAACCCGATGCACCTCGCCCCCGGCCAGCTCAAACAGATGGTCGACGACGCCCTCACCGAGGGCAGCTTCGTCATCTGCCACGACACCCTTCCCTACGGCGACCACCCCGAGACGCGGCCGGCGATCTGCCGCGGGTTCGCCGACCGGTACACCACCTGGCGGCTGCTGGCCATCACCAGCCTGTTCGGCTTCGTCGAGGTCGAACCGCCCGGCGGCGAGTTTCCGCAGCCACCCGCCGAACACCGGTAGCCGCCACGCCCACCGTTCGCACCAGCGCCCGTCGGCGGCGATAGCCACGACGACTTGACCTTCATCCAAAGTCAAGCGTCGATCAATACACGACGCACCCCGCGTCCCGGTCAACCCCGTCGGCAAACGGCAGCAGAGCGATGACCATGCCACGTCCACCGGCAGCAGGAGATGAGCATGCACACCGGACACGTCACCAGCAGCGCACGACACCGACCCTCCGCCGACATGCCGATCCCACCCGACGTCGTGGACGTCCTGCTGTGGCGGCTCGCCGCCGACGTCATGATCGAACACCAGCCCGGGCCCGACGGCCACTGCGCCAACCTGCGCTGCGCCGACGAACAAGGCCCATGCGCTGCGGCCATCCAGGCCCGGCACGCGCTACGCGCGGCACGCCGCCGAACCGCAGCCGCCGCAGCGACACCCGGCCCGCAGCCGCCCAACCACGCTGCAGCCCGGCGGACATCGGAACGACCCCAGAGCGGCGCCGCGGTCGGCCGCGCGCCCGTACGCACACCGAACACCGGCAGGTTCACCGGCTGGTTCACCAACACCGCCAACGCCATCACCCGCTGGCGCCCCGAGCAGCGCCTGCCGCAACGGACCCCCGGCCTCGCCATCCGCACCGCGTGAATCCCAACGGCAACGCGCTACCGGCTCGCGCCGGCCACCCGGTAGGGACGATGAACGCTGCCTGCGGTGGCCAGCGTGCCTCCGCTCCGCCGCTGCGGCTGCTCGCCGGACGCCAGTAGACACATCGAACCACTGACCGCAGAACGACAGCCAGAACGCGAACGGCATGCAGACGGCCAGCCCGCCGCGCGGGCTGAGGGAACCTACCTGACGTTGTCCGCCTCAATGCCCAACCAATGGGTCGCCACGCGTCACGTACGCCCGGCGTCAAAAACACATACCGCAAGGTGGCCGACGCGGTAGGGCATCGCCTCCGGTAGAAGATCGCCCACCTCGGCGGGATGAGCGGACGCACGACGGTCAACAGCGCCGACACGTCACGGCGGAATCCGGACGTGCGCCAACCGCGATGGTCGATATCTTGGCTGGCATGGCCATCGCTCGCTTGCCCCCCATCGCTATCGACTGTCCCGATCCTGTGTCCCGCCCCGGGTTTGATGGAGACATCGAACACCCTCGCACCGGCGAGGAGCATCCCTGCCCGTTCGCCGACCGACCGGTCGCCGCGTGCACCACGTAGATCCGCTGCGGAGTGGCCGGAGGGCGGGGATGATCGAGCCGTGGAGGTACTGAGCAGCCGCATTCTGCTGCGCCCGGCCGATTTCGGGCGCAGCCGGAGCTTCTACCGCGACATCCTCGGCCTGGCGATCTACCGTGAATTCGGACCGGCCGAGCACCCGGGCGTGGTCTTCTTCCTCGGCCAGGGGCTCCTCGAAGTGTCCGGTTCGCACGATGAGCCCGGCGGACCGCTGCAGTTGTGGCTGCAGGTCCGTGACGTCCGGGCCGAGTACGAGCGCCTGCGGGCCGCGGGGGTGACGGTCCTCCGGGAGCCCCAGCGGGAGTCGTGGGGGCTGGTCGAGGTGTGGATCGAGGACCCGGACCGCGTGCCGATCGTGCTCGTCGAGGTCCCTGCTGACCACCCGCTGCGGCGCGACCCGCGATGACCGTCGGCGCCGGCGCTCCGGACGGCCGCAGCACCGCAACGCGAGCCACCGCTACCGCTGCCGCTACCTGCTGGCGCAGCTGATCGGCTCAGCTGCGGCCAGCTCCGGACGACCGCGCGTCGCGACGCCCCTCCTCCCGCCCGACCCAGGCGGCGCACTCCTCGATCGCGTCCACGAGCAGCGCGCGCAGCAGGCGGTCCCGATGCGGCGTGCAGGTCGCGGCGACCCCTTCCACCGCCGAGCGGACGGCGTGCGGCGCGACCCGCCGGCGGAAGGCCGCCGCCGATGCCGCAGGCACGCCACGGGTGAACTTCCCGGCCCACCGGGTGGCCCTGGGGGCCTGCGCCAGCGCCTCCTGAGAGCGCTTCTCCAGCGTGTCCGGCGACCGCCCGTCGAGAACGGCGAGCATGTGATCACAGGCCAGCACGGAGACCGCCATGGCGCACTGCCGCTCCGCGGCCACGACCGGCAGCGTTGCCGTCGCCAGCCGGAGCGCGATCCGCGCGTCGACGCGCAGGTCGGCACTGACCAACCCGATCACCGACGGGACCAGGCCGGCCAGCTGCTGACGGCCGGCATCGGAGGTGTTGTCGTTGACGAGACGGGCCACCTCGGCGAGCAACGGGTGGGTGCAGACCGGATGGTCGCTCCACCGCCCACCGGCCAGAAACGACGCCAGTTCCATGAAGCAGGCACCCTTGCCCGGATGACGATGCTTGCCTCGCGAAAGCATCGGAACCGCGTCCGGCGCCCGGACATCCTTCATCAGCACGGAACACCTCCTGGCCGACACCACCGTGGCCGACACCATCCGCTGTTCTCTTCCCCGCGCCCCGCGCCAGTAACTCGGCGTGTTCGACTCATCTACCGGTCTTGCGCGCTCCTTCCGTGCTTGGCCCGGCATGCACACTGAGATGATGCCGGAGCGCCTGATCGCCATGTGGCAACGACTCTCCGGAGCGATGACGGTGATGCGGCCGCTTCGCGCGCCGGCGTCCAGCGGTCGCGGACGATCAGCACCTCGTCACGGCATCCGGCGGCGGGCGCGGCCATGCTGACAGCTGTGACCGTGGTGATGACGCGCCCGCACGGCGGCATGAGCGGATGCTGGCTGACATCGGCTGTGAGATTGCGACGGATTTACAGCCCGTGCGTGCAACACGCTCGGAGCTGCGGTTTCCGAGACCGGGGTGCGCGTTCCTCCGTGCAATCTCCGTACGCCCGCTGATCAAGCCTTTGCAGCGAAGTGGGCTGGAACAGAGGAGCGCCCATCTGTTCCAGCTTGTCCGTCCGGCGGTAAGGCTGCGTGGACTGGTGTTGTCGGCCGTTCCGGTCATGCAGTCCGGCTGCGAGGTGGCGTCTGGGTGGTATACAGGGGGCGATGTAGCGCCTGCGGTTCGTGAGGTCTGGAGGCCCGCGATGGTTGAGGTTGGTGAGGTGGCGTCGGCGGTGCTGCCGTACCTGTCGGCGGTGGCTGGTGCCTACGGTTCGGCGGTTGTGCAGCGAGTGAGTGACGGCGCGGCCGATGCGACGGCGGGTGCGACGTTGGGTGTGGGCCGCCGGTTGGCGCGCCGGCTGTTCGGTTCGTCCCGGTCGAGCCAGGTCCAGTCCGCGGTGGTCGATCTGGCCGAGCAGCCCGACGATGAAGGCTTGACTGACGTGTTGCGGGCGCAGGTGCGGGCGGCGCTGGCCGCGGACGCAGCGCTGCTGGCCGACGTCGTGCAGTTGCTCGGCGTTGCTGGTGGGAAGTCCACAGTGACGGTGTCCGGTTCGCAGGGTGTGCAGATCGGTGAGGGCAACACCCAGACCAACACGTTCAACGCACCGCCGCGGTGACCGCCGGTGGCGATCGCCGACCGGTGTCGGTGCAGGGCGGTCAGGGTGTGCAGGTCGGCGACAACAACTGGCAGACCAACGTGGGCGTGGACGCTTCCACGTTGCCGCCGGCTCAGCGGGTTGCCGGTGACGCGGTGGTGCACAATCTGCCACCAGCGTCTGGGGCGTTCGTCGGTCGTGACCTTGCGGTGCTGGCGGGGTTGCTGCCCGGTGGCGAGGGTGGGGTGGTGGTGGGTCAGGCGGCGGTGCACGGTCTGGGCGGTATCGGCAAGACGGAGTTGGTACTGCACTACGCGCGGGAGTATGCCGGCCGGTATCGGCTGATGTGGTGGGTGACCGCGGACACCGCTGAGAATGTCGGTCTTGGTCTGGCGGCATTGACGCGTCGGCTGCATCCGGCGGTGACGCTGGTCGACGCGCAGGAGTGGGCGGTGGGCTGGTTGCAGTCGAACCGGGACTGGCTGTTGGTGCTGGACAATGTCGAGCGCGTTGAGGACATCCGCAAGCTGCTGGGGTCCGTGATGGGGCAGGGCCACGTGGTGGTGACGACCCGCCTCGATCTGGGTCGGGCGTGGTGGACGAAGCTACAGCTGTCCCCGCTGCGCCTCGGCGTGCTCGAGCGGGCCGCCAGCGTCGCACTGCTTACAGAGCTGACCGGGTTGCCGGACGCCGCGGCGGCGAATCGGCTTGCCGCCGACCTTGGCGATCTTCCCCTGGCATTGGAGCAGGCAGGGGCGTACATCAGTCAGCATGCGGGGCTGGGCTGCGACGAGTACCGGGCGCTGCTGGCCACGCGGTTCGGCCAAGTGGCGGCCAACGGTGGGGAGGGTGGCGCTGCGCAGCGCACCGTCGCGTCGGTCTGGCAGGTCACCATGAACACGATCCGGGACCGGTCGGCGCTGGCGGACCGGGTGATGCGAGTGCTGGGATGGCTCGCGCCGGAGGCGCTGCCCGACGACGTGCTGTTGCCTCTGGCCGACGATGACGCCCCTGCCCTCAGCGACGCGCTGACCCTGCTGGCGTCGTACAGCATGATCGGTCGAAGTGTCGGAAGGGTCAGTGTGCACAGGCTGGTCCAAGCCGTCACCCGCGCCGGGACACCACCTGACGGCCTGGACCAAGCCGTACAGTTGCTCAACGCGGCGTTGCCGGACGACCCGATGCGCAATGTCGCCACCTGGCCCCGTTGGGACGAGCTGCTGCCACACATCGATTCAGTGCTGACGCACTTGCCCGGCACCCACGAAAACTCCGTCGCGCTGAACATCGGCGCGTGCGCGGCAGGGTACCGCCAATTCCAAGGTCAAGTCGCTGAGGCGGTCGCGGCGTTCGAGCGATTGCTTGCCGACCGCCGGCGGATGCTCGGCGACGACCACCCCCAGACTCTGATCACCCGCAACAACCTGGCCGCTGCCTACCGGGAGGCGGGTCGCCTGGCTGAGGCGGTCGCGGCGTTCGAGCAGCTGCTCATCGACTCCCGGCGGGTGCTCGGCGACGACCACCCCGAGACTCTGACCACCCGAGGCAACCTGGCCGCTGCCTGCCGGGAGGCAGGTCGCCTGGCTGAGGCGATCGCGGCGTCCGAGCAACTGCTCATCGACTCCCGGCGGGTGCTCGGCGACGACCACCCCCACACTCTGACCACCCGCAACAACCTGGCCGTCGCCTACCGGGAGGCAGGTCGCGCGGCTGAGGCGGTCGCGGCGTTCGAGCAGCTGCTCATCGACTCCCGGCGGGTGCTCGGCGACGATGACCTCAGCACCCTGACCACCCGAGGCAACCTGGCCGCTGCCTACCGGGAGGCAGGTCGCGTGGCTAAGGCGGTCGCGGCGTTCGAGCAGCTGCTCATCGACTCCCGGCGGGTACTCAGCGACGACCACCCCAACACTCTGACCACCCGCAGCAACCTGGCCCTCGCCTACCGGGAGGCGAGTCGTGTGGCTGAGGCGTTCGCGGCGTTCGAGCAACTGCTCATCGACGCGCGGCGGGTTTTCGGCGACGACCACCCCAACACTCTGATCACCCGCAGCAACCTGGCCCTCGCCTACCGGGAGGCAGGTCGCGCGGCTAAGGCGGTCGCGGCGTTCGAGCAACTGCTCATCGACGCGCGGCGGGTTTTCGGCGACGACCACCCCGAGACTCTGGCCATCCGAGGCAACCTGGCCGTCGCCTACGGGGAGGCGGGTCGCGAGGCCGAGGCGGTCGTGGCGTTCGAGCAGCTGCTCATCGACGCGCGGCGGGTTTTCCGCGACGACGACCCCAGCACGGCGGCGCTCCTCAATGGCCTCGGCGCTGCCGCTGCGCGTGCGGCAAATGGACGGGCTTGATGACGGATCTACGGTCCGCACCCAAAACCACGACCCCGGCGGCGGCAATGCGGAGCCCAGCATCGTCCACAGCACACCACGCGGAGGCAACACGACGGGCGGCGCTGAGTAACGTCGACGCTTCCTACGGCATGATCACGTGCACGCAATTCGGCAGATCCGCGCACTCGCCCCTGAGTGGTTTCATGATCGCTTGTACGCAACGTGAACGGATTGGGAGCGACCGTCTGGCAGGGCGTCGCGGTGATGCGCATTCGACGGCAAGGGCGGAGGTGCGGGGTCGACATCGTCAGGGCGCGGGGAACCAGTGCCGGTAGACGGTGCGTTTCGACCGGCCGATACGGGCGGCGATGTCGGAGAGGCTCAAGTGGGGCTCCCGCCGCCGCCAGTAGGCGACCGCAGCGGCGGTGTCGCCGGGCACGGTATCTGGCACGTCAACTGGGCCGACGATGGCCGCGTCACCGACGGCTGAACCGTGACCGGTCTTTGTCGGCGGCGGCTGGCCGAGCGGTGCGATCGGCTCCCGCGCGACCACATCCGTACAGGCCGGTTCGATAGGTTCGGCCGCGCCGACGGGGTTCAGCGCTGGGACTTTCGCCATCCCGTGTGGCTGCGGCAACGGCCCGGTCAGCCGGGCCGGTGTGAGATCGGTGGCGATGAGCTCAGTCAGGCCGTCGTAGTCAGCCCGGGTCGCAAGCCGGCCCGCGATTTCGTCGAGGTCGTACACGGCGACGGCGAGGTCAGCGACGGTCGGATCGACCGCGTTACGGATCTTGCGGTGCAGCACGGCGGCGATGGCCTTGTTGCGCCGTTCGGCGGCGACCTCGGCGCGGGCCGCGGCGAGCGATTCGTACAGGCCGAGGTGCGGGTTCGCCTTGGCCAGGGATTTGGCGCGTCGGGTGAGCCAGGGGTGGGCCAGCCAGTGCCCGACCGGTTCGTACGCTGGTGTGGTCGGCGGTAGGGCGCCGTGGGCGCGGAGCCGGTCACGGCGAGAGTTTTCGGCGTGGATCAGCCATACCAGGTATCCGAGCGCGGACATCCCGGCGAAGAACCCGCCGAGCAGCGGCCGCGGGTGCGCGGTCCAGTTGAACACCACCGCGCCGGCGGCCACCAGCGCGGAGAGGATGCGTGATCCGGTGGCGGGTTCGCCGAGGCGGCGGCGTACGTCGGCGTTGGCGAGCACGACGACACCACCGAGTTCCAGCGCCGCGACGGCGGGGATCGCCCACAGCAGCGGGATGCGCAGCGTCTGCACTGCGCCGGACACTTGCCCGGCGAGCGCGACCAGCAGCACGACCAGGTAGAAGCCGCGCCGCATGACCGCCGCCTGCCTGACCGCCCGACGCAGGTCCACGTCGAACTCGGCCGGTACCCGGTACCCGCCACGTGCGGGCGGGACATCGGCCGACTGTGCCGCCTGTCTGCCGGCGGTGGCGCCCGCGTCGGCGGGCGGCCGGACGCCGCGGGGCGCGGTGCCGGTCGGCCCGGCGGCCCGGGTTCGCGCTGGTGTTGCCGTCTGGCTGGTCGCGGTGCTGCTCATGCGGCTCTGCCCGTGCCGGGGCCGTTCACCGCAGCTGGCTGCTGGCCGGGGTCGCCGACGCCGGCCTGGGCGGCGTGGGCCGGTGTCTGGCGGCTGGTGTCACCGGTGGTTGGCACGTCGGCGTGGCTGGGTTCGTGACTGGGCTCGTGGCCGGGCTCGTGGCTGGGCTCGTGACCGGGCTCGTGACCGGGTCTGGGGCCTGGCAGCGGGCTGCGGTTGGGTCGACCTGGTTGGTGCCGTGGCTGAGCCGGTCGTCGGGGATGGCTCGGGCGGCGTGGTGGTGCGGTGGTGAGGAGCCGGTCGGCCAGTGCGGCGGTTTCTTCGCTGGGTTCGGCGTCGATGTCGGCGAGTTGCCGGGTCAGGTCGTGGCGCAGTGCCCGTACGGCGTCGAGGCGGCCAGCGGTGGCGTTGGCGCGCATCGCTGCCTGGTACAGGGCTTCGGTGTACGGGCTGTGCCGGATCGCCGCGTCGAGGATCGGCAGGACCGTGTCGGGTTCGCCTGGCAGTGCGTCGGCGATCGCGACGGCCGCGTCGATGGCCTGTCGTCGGGCTGCCTCGCGGTGCGGCTCGACCCATTCGTAGTCGACACCTTCCGCGAGGTGCCCCTGGTACGCGTCCAGCACGGCCCGCCAGGCGGTGACGCGTTCCTCGACGGTGTCGGCAAGCTCGGCGGTGCGCAGCGCTGCTCGCATCCGCCACAGGTCGACGTCGAACGCCTCACGGTTGAGCTGGTACCGCTGCCCGGTCCTGGTGAGGTAGGTGTCGGCGCCGCCGGTGCGGCGCAGGACCTGCCGCAGGTTGGAGATGTAGGTGTGCAGCCGGTGGACCGCTTTGCTGGCGGGGGCGTCGGGCAGCAGGTCGTCGAGGATCGCCTCGTAGTGCACGGCGTCGTCGTGGACGGCCAGGTAGGCCAGCAGTTCCAGTGACTTCGCCCGCAGCGATCCGCTGCTGGTGTCGGCGTTGACGACCTGCGGTGTGCCGAGCAGCCGCACCAGCACGCGACGGGCCGACGTACCAGCCTTCCCGCGGGGCTCGTTGCCGGTGTCGGCGCGGGCGGCGTCGTCCGGTTGTGGAGAGTCGGCCGTCGCGGGCGTGCCACCGTCATCGGTGCTGGGCGAGTTCTCGCCGCTGGGCGCGGGGCTGGCGTTCGCAGCCGCGGAGGTATGGTGCCCGGCGGAGTTGTGGGCCGGGTTCGCGACGGCAGCGTCGGTCAGGTTGAGTGCGTCCTCCAGGTTCGGTACGTCCTCCGCGATCGGGGACGGCTGGCCGTGCTGCGGGTCGGTGCGTGAGGGCGGCTGGCCGGTATGTGCCTCGGCAAGAACGTTGAGCAGGTCAGCAGCTTCACCGGCGGTGAGGACCGTCATCCGGCCGACCGCGGGGAAGCGGTGGACGCCGTTGTCGGTGGGGGTGGTGGTGCCGTCCGCGGCGACAGTGACGGTGACGCCGTCCGGCCACGCCCCGAGCAGCACACCATGGACGTCGAGCGGGTGACCCTGCCGCAGCAGCGCGGCGATCCTGCCCTGGTCCGCCCCACCAGCGTCGGCCAGCAGGATCATCGGTGGCATCGGCGCTTCCAGCGGGTCGGCGTGGCGGACCTCGGCGACTGTGTCGACCGCGTGCTGGTGCACGACCCGGCTGCGGTGCAGGATCAGCGCTTCCAGCAGGTCCAGC
Organism: Dactylosporangium sp. NPDC050688; assembly: GCF_040654515.1. NCBI lineage: Bacteria > Bacillati > Actinomycetota > Actinomycetes > Micromonosporales > Micromonosporaceae > Dactylosporangium > Dactylosporangium sp. NPDC050688. Next base: position 22,532 of record NZ_JBFAIC010000049.1, on the reverse strand, counting down.
GCCTGCGGCAGGTCACTGGTGACGCTGATCCGGGGTGTGTCCGGCAGCCCGGGACCGGTCCCGAACAACCGCGTTGCGGTCGCCGTCGGGATCACGACCACGCTGCGCGCGGCGGGCTCGTCCGCCCCGTCGGCCATGGCGGTGATCAGCAGCCCTCGGGCGGCGGCCTGCGCGCCCGGTCCGGTCAGGCCGAGCCCGCCCGGCAGCCGCCATCCAGGCAGCGTCGGCGTCCCCACCGGTGTTGGGCACGTGTCGGAGTCGTCCTCGGTGCTTGAGCCGTCGCTGCGCTGGTCGACCGTTGCCTGGTCGGCCGCGTCGTTGTTGATGCGCTCAGCTGGCTCGTCGCTGCTGTCTGCTACGTCGCTGCGGTGCGCGTGCTGGTCGGTGTCGACCGCGCCGGTCGGGGGCGGGACGCGGGTGCGGGCGCCTCGGCGCAGCGTCTGCACGATCGGTGGCATTGCGGGGAAGTCCGCGTCGTCGAGGCGGGCCGCCGTGGTCGGTGCCGCTGGCACGTAGCGGCGGCGGCGATGTGCCCAGACCAGCGCCGCTGCCGTGGTGATCGCCACGACGAGACCGGCATCGACCCAGCTGCCGGAAAACAGCCGCACCCCGGACGTACCCGGCTCCGGACGTCCTGCCCTTCCGGCTTCGCCGGGCCCGCCGGTCTGACCGGACTTCCCAGGGCCGTCGATGTCTGTGACCGGTGCCTCCGGACCGCTGGTCCGAGGCGGAGTATCGGAGGAATGCGGGTCGGTGACGCCGTCGTCGGTCGTCTGGCCGGAGGCCGTTGCCGGCGTGGCACCGGGTGGTGTGTGCATCCCAGGGGGTGCGCCCGCGGCGTCGCCGGCATCGGTGGTGGCGCCGTTCGTATCAGCGCCGCTGCCGGCGGTCATGTCTGCTGGCAGCTGCAGTACCCAACCCGGTTCGATGTGATCGCCGCCGTGCATGCGGCCTGCCCGGTCATAGCGGGCCGTGTTCAGCCGGTAGATCTCCCGCCAGCGGTGCGGATCGCCGAGACATCGCGCGGAGATGCTCCACAGCGTGTCGCCGCGCCGCACGGTCACGGTCATCGACTGCGCAGGGGTGTCGCTTGATACGGCACCCGCCATCTCGGTCACCGGCTGCGCTTGCACGGTCGACTGCTGCGAAGACACCTGTACGAGGCCCGTGAGTACGTCCGGCACCGCGGTCGCCGCGTCCACGGCAGGTGCGGGCAGCGCCGCGGCCAGCGGGCCGCTAGCGTCTGTCGCCGCGCCGGGAGGCGGCCCACCTGCGCTGGCGGACGCAGCGGCGGTGAGCGATGTGGTCGCCACCAGCAGCGACCCGGCCAGCGAGGTGACCGTCGTCTGCAACGGCGCGGGCAGTAGCCGGACATGGCCCGTCCGCCGGGTGAGCACCGTGGCGGCGTCCAGGACAGTGGCGACCACCAACCACGCCCACAGCAGCCAACCGGCCACGACCACGGCGAGCACCAGCACCGGCAGGGTCATCGGCTCCACCACGGCGGCACCGAGATCCACGTCCAGCCACACCTGCCGGCAGGCCAGCAGCCCGGCCGGTAGGCCACACAGCGCCACCAGCAGCATGAGCATGCCGCAGCAGCGCCGCAACAGCACCACGAGGACCTGGCACTGCCAGTTCAACCAGTGACCGCGGCGGCCGCTCCGCAGGCGTGCCGGGAACGGTGTACTGCGGTGGGACTCATAGCGTCCGACAGACATCGCGATCCTACCCAGGTTGGCTGACGTCGATGAATGTCAGTGACGCTAGACCTGGTCGGCACGAATCGGCGGGCTGCGACGTTCACACGAGTTCACACGGGCTCACACGTGGTAACAGCCGAGGTCAGAGGCGTAGTGTGCGCTGAGCCGAAGCCGGCAGCAATGCCGGAAACACCGCTTGAGTAACGACCAAAAACCTATCTGTTCATTACCGAACGATGGTTGACCGTGTCGAAAGTAGCGCGGCGGTACGGGCCGGTGCGTTACGGCACGGCGGCGTGCTGGCCGCAGCGGAGGTTTGCTCCGACACCGCGATCGGAAAGTCGAAGCTTGCTTCCAGGCGCCCGTGTGCGACGGACGACTGCGTTGCGGGTGCCGGCGTCAGCTCGGCGTCCAGGTAGGCGCACCTTGTTCTGCGGTGACCTTGCCGCTGATGACGATGTCTTCGACGGCGTCGGCGTCGTACCACTGGCGTGGTTCGCGCAGGTACAGCGTCCACCGGTAGTGGATGGCGGCTCGGCCGACGGCGGTGGTGGTGACGGTGAGGGTGCCGTCCGGCATCGGTTCGAGGTGGATCTGCGGGTACTGCAGGATGGTCCAGGTCGGGTCGTCGGTGATCGCGTACCGGGTGGAGTGCTGCAGCGGGCACGTGTGCGGGGTGCCTGGGGTGGGGTCGGTGTCCGGGGCGAAGACCCGCTGGGCCGCGCACGCGTCGAGGTGTTCCTTGATGTCGGTGTGGACCTGCTCGGACACCGCCGGTTTGATGGTGTCGGGCAGGTTGACGGTCGTCGGCTGCTGCTTGTCGCCGGGGGCTGTGGATGCGCCGTCGACGGTGATGGAGATCTGGCTGGGTTCCAGCAGTGCGGTGCCGGGTGTGCTGATGGTGTAGACGCCGGGTGGCGCCCAGACGGTGGCGGGGGTGTCCGCGTCGATCGGCGGCAGGTGCGCGTTGGCGATGGTGATCGTGCGTTGGGTCGGGCCGGGGAAGGTGAGGGTGCCGCCGGGGGGTTCGGTGATTGACCAGAAGCCGGTGAAGAGTCCCTGCTTGCGGTACTCCAGGGTGATGTCGGTGGTGACGCGGTGGCCGTCGAGGTCGTAGGAGACGGTGATCGACGTTTGTTTCGACCCGTGTGCGCCGTCGATCTCGCCATTGGTGCGGTCGATGTGCATGTTGGTCGGGGGCTGGTATCCGCTGGTGAGGGCGGTGGTGCCGCACAGCTGGTTGATGGTGGTGCATTTCCCGACGGTGTGCAGCACGTTAGGGTCGCGGTCGGTGAGCTGGTCGAACAGCCGCTGGACGAGTTGGCGTGGGGACGGGCCGGAGGCGTTGCGGACGACCACGACCGCGGTGACCGCGACGAGCACGGCGAGCCCGGCGGCGGTGAGCTGAACCGCCCGCCGGCTCGGCCGCCGCGACGGCGACGCGGGTAGCGCGGGTGCCGGTGCGGTGGCGTATGGCGGCAGCGGCGGTAGTGGCGCGCGGATCCCGTCCAGGAACCGTGACTGGCGGCGGTCACCGAACCGGATCAGCACCTCCGGCACGCCGGGCACCGGCGTGTCCCGCTGCGCATCCTGGCCGGTGGGCGGATCGGTGACGGTGTCCGGGCCGGTTCCCGTCCTGCCGTCCTGTCTCGCGTTGTGCCCGATGCTGTCGTGAACGTGCTCGCCGGCATCGACGCTGCCGGAGGTGCCGCCGGGGTCGGTGGTGCTGGTGCGGTGCTGTGCCGAGGTCGACGATTCGGGTGCGGTGGTCACGGGCGGCTCCGTTTCACGGTGCGGCCGATGCCGGCCGCCGCTGCGGTTGTGGCTGCCGGTGCGCTGTGGGCTGGGAGGTTCAGGCCGTCGGGGAGGTCGTGCAGGAGGCTGGTCAGGAGCGTGACGGTGTCGGGTTCGGGGGTGGCGCCGGCGGCGGTGAGGTGCTCGGCGAGGGTCGCGGCGGCGCGTTGGAGGCCGTCGGTGTCGTCGGCGGCGGCGTGGCGCTGCAGCAGCCGCCGGTGGATCGCTTCGTTGCCGGGTGCGTCGCGGCAGGCGCGGCGCAGCAGCCGGACGGCGGTGTCGTGGTCGGGTTCCAGGTCGGCGAGGTGGACGTGCAGGTCGAGGGCGTGCCGGGCCAGGCGTTCCCGTTCGACGGTCAGCCACTCCTCGGGGTGGCCGTCGGCGAGGTCACCGCGGCACAGGTCGGCGGCCTGCCGCAGCAGCTGCACTCTGCGGAGTTGTTCGACGGTGCTGTCGGCGGCGTCGAGCAGGTCGTGCAACCGCCACACGTCAACGTCGATGGTGTCCGGGTCGAACCAGTGGCGGGTCAGTCCCGGCCTGGCTGTGTTCGTGGCCTTGCACAGGACCGGTTGACCGGCGGCGTCGGCCAGGGCGCGACGCAGTTCCGACATGTTGGTCAGGTACAGGCGGTGGGCGGCACTGCTCGGCACGTCCGGCCACACCGTCTCCTTGATCGTGTCGGTGGTGACCGGTGCGCGGTGCACGGCGAGCAGCAGCAGGATCTGCCGGGCGGCGCTGCGCCGGATCGTGACGGTGGTGCGGCTGCCGTCCGGGTGCGGGCGCAGCACGACCGGCTGGCCCAGGAGCTGGATCTGCAGCCGCCGCGGGTGGTGTCCGGCGTCGGACGGCGGTGCCGGCCACGAGCCGAGAACGGTGCCATCGGATCTGCCGGTGTCAGTGCTGGTGCCGGTGGTAAGAGGAGGAGCCGCTGGCGTGACGGTGCCGCCGCCGGCCGGGCCGCCGGATTCCGGTGGGGGACCGGTCGGTGTTGCTGGTGGGGTCATTACAGTGAGCAGCCCGAGACCGGTCAGCACTGCCCGGGTGGTCTCCTGGTCGAGGACCGCCACTCGCCGCGCGACACTGGTGGTGCCCGTGCTGTGGACGGTGCCGTCACCGGCGACAAGCCAGGTGGGCGCACCCGGCCAGGTTCCGACCCGGACCACCAGCATTCCCGACGCCGCCACGCCGTCCGCGACCGTCGTGTCGGCGCCGGTCAGCAGCACACCTTGGTCCGTCGCCCTGCCCGTGGAGTCGGCGGTCGTGCCGATGGCGAGGCTTGTCGGCAGGTTTGCTGGCAGGCGTGTGGAGTGGCCGGCCGAAGGCCCGGCCGGCGTCGTCGGCCAGGTGGCAGCGGCGGGTGGCAGCTGGTGGCCGATGACGTGCAGCCGCGGTGAACCCGTCGCGGTGCAGCCGGGCCCGAGCAGCAGGTCCAGGACATCGACGGTGACGCTCACCGGCACAGCGTCGCGGCGCGTGTCCGTGCACAGCGTCACCAGCAGACCTCGGGCGGCGTCGTGCGCGCCCGGTCCGAGCAGGCTCACGCCGGGCGGCGGCACCATGGCCCAGACCGCCGCGGGCCTCAACGCGCCAGTCGTGCCTTCGTCCTCGAGCCCGGTGCCGGTGTGCTCATCGGCCGGGACGCGGGCGGCCGGCGCCGCGGTGCGTTCCGCGCGTTCGTCGGGTTCGGCGAAGGAGCCCGGGCGGTGTTCGAGGATGTCGACGGCACGGTCGTAGCGCAGCAGCCGACGCAGCGCTGCCGGCATCGCTGTCAGGTCACCGTCGGCGCGGCGCGCTCCTGCCGGTCGGCCCGGCCGGTAGCTGCGCCGCCGCTGCGCCCACAGGGCCGCCGCCGCGGTACCGATCGCGGCGAGGACCGGCAGCGGCAGCCAGCCGCCGGGCACCGTGACCCCGCCAACGTCCGGCCCGTCCACCGCGAACTCCGCATCAGCCGGCGCGCCGGCCGTGGCGGTCCGGACCGTGGTGGTCGGTGCCTGTCCGGCGTTGACGACGGTGGGCGCAGCCCGGTCAGTTCTGCCGGTGGCCGGCCGGTCGGCCGGCGGGTGCCAGGTCGCCGCGTCGGCGACCGGTGCCCCGGCCGGCGGGTGCACCGTCTCGGTGCCGCCTCGCAGCGCGTTGACCGCCAGCAGGAGCCCGCCGGCGGCCGCGGTCACCGCGGTGTGCAACGGCACCGGCAGCCGTGGCGCACGAGCTACATGCCGGACCGCGTCGAGGACGTCAAGGATCAGCAGCCGGACCAGCAGCAGCCACAGCAGCCAACCGCAGCCGAGTCCGGCAGCCGCGACACCCTCCGCGGACAGCGGCTGCGCCGCGATCAGCGGCCACTGCCAGTCCACCGCCCGCTGGAACGCCACGAGCGCGACCGGCAGCCCGGTCAGCGTCAGCAGCACCACGGCCACCGCGCCCGCGGCGCGGATCAACCGGCGGATCACGAGCCGCTCACATCGCTCGTCCACGCCCGGCTGGGCCCGGCGCGGCCCGCCGGCCCGACCTGGCCGGCTCCTATGCCGGATGTGCCCCGTGACGCGACGCCGGTGGCGTCCCTGGCCGCCGGCGTGCGCGGCGACGGTACATCGGCCGGCGGGACGAGCAGCAGGCGGCGCAGCAGCAGCCACACCGTGCGGGCGCCCCACCACCCGGCCACCGCCAGGGAGAACCCGACCGCGACCATCCCGGTCGTGCGCCACCCCAACGACGCGGCGATCAACCCCGCCAACGGCACCGCCAGCAACAGCCGATGCAGCAACCGGCGCACCAGCAGCAGCCCGAGCCCGGCACCGACACACAACCCGCCGAGCCGCCCCACCGGCCCGACGATGTCGTCCGGTGACTCGGCCACCCACTGCCGCAACTGCCACGCCAGCACCTTCAGGACCACCGGGCTGCCCTGCTCGTCGAAGCTGATCAGCCAGGCACCGAACCCAACAAACGCCGCCACCGACGGCGGGAACCGCAGCCAACCCAGCCACGAACCCCGCGGCGGATCCGGACGCCGCCACACCACCACCGCCAGCGCCAGCACCGCGACCACACCCGGCAGCACCGGCAGCACCGACCAGCGCAGCAACGGCCCGGACTCCAGATCGAAGTAGCCAGCCGCGACCATCGCATACACCGCCGCGACCACCAGCCCACCCACCCCACCACCGGCCAGCGCCACCGCCAGCAGCCGGTGCCGCACCCACACCGCCGCCGTGCCCTCCTCGTGCCGGGCGGCCGTGACCAGCGCGAACCCGCTCACCGCCGCGATCAGCCCGAACGTCGCCGCGAACGCCAACCCACCCCACGACGCCAGCAGCATCCCCCGCTCGATGCTCTGCCGCGGCCCGTACCGCTCCGAGCCCGCCATGAACTGCCCGAACAACACCAGCGACCACATCGCCGGGACCAGCGCCGCGACCAGATCCCGCCAGCCCACCGCGGCCGCATCCCGGACCTGCCCCTGCTGTCCGGGGGCCAGCACCGCGCCGCTCACCGGCCGGGTTGTCGCAGGCCCGGTCGACGGGGGAGGGGACCGCACCGCGCCGAGCGCCACCGCGAGCTCCGCCTCCACGACCAGGAACGGCTCCACGTCCGTTACGGCACGCAGCTGCGTCCCGACCGGCACCTCGTGCGCGCCGGCACCGGCAGCACACACCAGCGTCAACCCGCCCGCCGCGACGCCGGCGCCGTCGACGGCGCGTCGCACCACCTCACCGACCCGGGCGTCAGCCAGGTCGTTGTCACCGGCCTCGCCGGACGTACGGGTCGCGCTGACCGGCGGCGGCACGTCGTCGGTGTACCGACCGGGGCGTTGCCCGGCAGCCACGTCCGGGGCGACCGTCGTGTCATCGGAGGACCCGCCAGATCGGCGCGAACCTGGGCTGGCGGTATCCAAGTCGGCGACGACCGTGGCGGTGTCCACACACGACACGACATCGAACCCGCTGACGGTGCGTCGCAGGACCGTCGCGGTGGCCGTCGTAGCAGCCGGCGCGGTGGATGTCGCGCCGGCAGCGTCGACCTCACACACCAGCACGGTCGCCCCGTACCGCGACACCGCCCCACCGCACACCAGATGCCACGCCACCGCCACCGGCGCGATCACCACCTCCACCCGGCCCAGCCCGGCCGCCTGCGCCGCCCGCCGCAACCCCGCCACCCGCCGCGGCCCCCAACCGGCCGGCACCGCCACCGTCACCAACCGCGGCGTGGAACCCACCACCGACGCGGCACACGCCGCCACCGAACGCAGCAGCGCCGCCACCAGGTCGACCGCCTCAACCCGCCGACCGTCGACCACGACGTCGTCACCCAGCCTCGAGCCCGGCTCCGCCACCCATGCGCCGCCGGGCCCCGCCCGGTCGTGACGCTCGGCGTCCCGACCCACCAGCAGTGTCCCGTCACCAGTGACCAGGACGGTGTTGGCGAGCCACCCCACCTCCTGCAACGGCAACACCGCCGCTGTCGCGTCGGCGAACCCGACCACCGCCCGTATCCGGGACGAGGACAGGTCGACGCCGAGCCGAAGCTCCCCAGCCATCGACATCAGTCCATTGTGCCCCATCTGATCGACTTACGGTGACCGCCGCATCACCCCGGGCGCGCGAGTGCTGGACGCGGTGCGGCATTGCTCGACCGGCGACCGGTCGCCGCGAGTCCGGGCTACACCGGACATCAGCTACTCGTCGGAGCGAGCGCGAACCGCCCGCCCTCGTGTGATGGCGGGCGAAGCCTCCGGCGTCATGCCCCTGGGGCGGCAGCCGTATTCCAGCGAGCCGGCGCGCAGTCCGGCGATTGTTGCGCTACGCAGCGATGCCACACCTCTCGGCGTGGCTCGGCGCCTGGCTCAAACTCCAGCGCACCAAACTCCGCAACGGCACCCTGTTCGCCGCCCGCGCCCACGCCTTGGACGGCCCTCAGCCCCATCTGGCGCCAGCTGTAACCCGCCGGGCCGCCACGATGCAGCACGCAGCCTGACACCGGCCCGGCGACGACCAGCTTTCCGGACGTTAGCAGGAAACGCCGATGCGACCCGGGTCGAGACGGGCGACGACCGGGACGGTCGTGGCGTGATCCAGCGGTGCGCGGGCCAACACGTAGACCGCGTCGCCGATCCGGGTCGCGCTGCGGACGGGACCGGCGAGGTTGACCGCAGTGGGCGGTGCCGCTGCGTGGGCGATGGTGTCCAGGACAGCGGTCTGTACATGACGGTCGGCGCCGATGACAAGGACCCGGCGCTCGTCCAGGCGGATCAGTCCACGGGGCCGGCCGACCAGCGTGACGATCCACTCACACCGGCCGGTGTCGATGTCGATGACGGCGCTGTGTCCGTCGCCGAGGACGAAGAACGTGCGGTCCCGCAGCCAGTACGCGGCCTGGCAGGCGCCGGCGGGCAGACCGACCGGCCACCGGTGGGCGTCGCCGAGGCCGGCGCCGGGCTCGACCAGGGCGGCGTGCTCGGTGCCCGGCGACCCGGTGGTGCACGGTCGAGCAACCACGGGACCCGGCCAGGGCAGGGGACGAGCAGCGCAGCGCGGGCGAACCCGCTGGCGGCCACCACGACCTCGTCTCCGGCGACGCGCAGGACGTCGCCGCCACGGACCACCAGCAGGCCACCGTCCACGGTGACCATCGGGTCGCCGACGCGGCCGGTCAGCTCCAACCGGCGCTGTGGCCGGCTCCGGCGATGGTTGCCCAGGTCCATCACCCCGTCGGTGACGGCGGCGAGGAGCCGGTCACCGTCGACGCCGATACCGGTGATGGCCTGGCCGTGCGCCACGACCGTGGCGTTCACACCGTCCCGGGGGCGCCACCGCCGCCGCGGTGAACCCGTCCGGCGTGCCGAGGTATAGCGGCGCGGAGTCGGGGCGGCGCGGGCGTAGCAACGCCGCCAGTGGAACGTGCCGGCGTAGCCCTCGGCGGCAGGCGGTAGGGTACGACTCCATCGACGAAGCGAGCGGACGGGGACCGTGGGCACCGGGCGGGCAACTGCATTGGTAATCCTCATCGGGTTTGGTGCAGTCGCAGCCGTCGAAGGGCGAAGTGGACTTGAGCACCTGTTGCGTCTGCTGGTGGCCTATGGCGCGTACCTGGCGATCGGCGTCGGGATTCTCGGCTTCCTGGCGTCGGTCCTACCGCTTTCCCGGCAAGCTTGGCCGCTCGTGTTGATCGCGGCGGGGGGCGCGGCGTTCGCGGTCCAGAGTGGCTGGCTATCGGTGTCCGTCGCGCCACATCTGGCCGGCGTCGTGGCCCTCGGAATCGGAGGCTGGCTGATGGCGCGTGAGCCACATGCCCGAGACCGGATGGACCCAGTCCGGCAGTTGACGGCGGTCCTCCTGCCGCGCACGTGCATACTGCGGGGCGGTGACCGGACGCCGGCATACCTGACGGTGCTGACCGTCGGCGCGCGTGTCGTCGTTGATCTGCAAGCCGCTCAGGTCCCGCCCCGTCAGACGATGCAGCTCGCAGTGTCCTGCTGGGCCTTCGGAAGTGTTGAGCTCCGGCTGCCGGAGCACTGGGCGGTCATCGGCGGCCGGTTGGGGCCCGTGGTCGGCGTCCGGATGGCCGGAAAGGCAGACACCACCGAACTCATCGCAGATCTGGGGGATCCCGCGTCGATCGATGTGCTGGCGGACGTTCGATCGGCGCGCCTGCGCGAGCGGCTAGGCGCCGACGCGCCGGAACATCGTGCCGCCGCAGTGGTAATCCACATCGCCGGTCTCGTCGGCAAGGTCGTGCTGGCACGGAGGTGACAGCACGCCTTCGCGGCCTACCGCTTCAGGCGACGTGGCGGTCGCGCCGCTGCCGGTGTCCTCCTCGGCCGTGAGGCGCTTGTCGTCGTGCTAGGCCTCGCTGGCGTCGTTCGCCGGGGATGCGGCGGGTGGTGGCGGCGCCGTCCCGTCCGGATCTGATGATGAGTGGTGATATCGCCATGACACGGGTGGCGGCGTGTCGCCCGTAGCGTGTTCTAGGAACAGCGAGAGCACCTTGTTGTTCTCCAGTTCGACGGCGGGGCTGTTGGGCAGCTCGAGGTGCATTGCCTTGAGTAGGTCGAACCGGTGCAGGTCGTACGCGACGGCGAGAAGTTCGCCGTGCCGGGCGGCGGCCCGGAGGGATCCGATGTATGCGATGCACGTCATACAGAGCAACACCATCGGCACGAGTGCCCACTGGTCGAACCTGAGCAGCAGGACGCTCGTGACAGCGGTCTGCAGGGAGAACAAGACGACGAAGGTCGCCGTGGTGTCGAGCGTGTCCAACTGGTTGCTGATCTCTTCGTCGAGCCGGGACGAGAGGTGCGGATAGAGGCGTGGGTAGGTCACTACAGTCGAGAGACCGTACCGCTCACCGGCCGTCGTTTCGGCCCGCCGGAGGATGTTGCCAAGCACGGTCGGCATGAGGTGGTCAGGGTTGGCCGGATAACGACCGAGCATCGCGGCGGCCCGCCCGGTCAGCCGCGTCACGGCACGCTGCTGTTTCGCGTACCTTGCCAACTCGGTGAGATCGGCGTCGGTAGCTACCCGCAGCCGCAATGACTGACGGGTCATCGCCCGGTCGCGCGTCCGCCGGTGGCGCTCCGTGGCGAGTGCGTGAACGAAGCTCTGCTGGGCACGCGCACCCCAGTACCCTTCGACCAGCTGGACGAGCGAGATCTGCAGTGGGCGAAGCAGCACGGCAACACACACGACCGTGAGAACGAGCAGGACCGTGCCAGCCACGTTGAGCGATCCCGCGGCGTCGAGGACCGACGGAATCCCCCTCCCAATCTCTTCTCCGTGCCGCTTGGTTGGCGCGACGAACGGGATCAGACGTGAGCTCACCAGGGCGAACACCGTCAGCACCAACACAGTGCTCGGGAGGGCGGTCACCAGATATGCGCCGGGCCCGAGCGTCTTGATGCTCTCTTTCGAGATTGTCGCGGGATCAGTCACTGCTTGTAGACCGGATCATCCATGCGTTTGTGATGCAGCGGGCACCAGTCGGCGTTCCGCGCGTTGTCGCCGGGATAGGTGACGCGCTCAGGGCAATCGGATTCCGAACACTTGAAGTACTGCTGCTTGCCGGCCGGGGCGAACCCACGCGTCCACGATCGACCAGTCATCGGTGCACCCCCACCCGAGCCTCACGCGTAGTATGCGGAGGATCATCTCAACGTGGTAGTCGGCCGTTCGTGGGATTGCGCTCGGTCGATGTGGGCGGGCGTGCCACCTGGCGTTGCTACGGCTGACCACCTCGGAGTTCGCCCCGGTGGCCCGGGGCCGCCATCGTATGGATGGGTGCACCATAACGCCACCGGACGCCCCTATGTGTAGGCCGCATCGGCATCGAGGCAGTCACGTTGGCTGTGTCAGAGTCCGGAGCAGCTCGGGGTCGAGCACGCAGACCGGCGACGCACGTAGATGCCGCGGAAACGACCATATCGGGTTGTTCCATCACCTCACCGGTCAATCTCCAACCGTTGGGCGGGCCGGCCGCCGCCGGTATCCGTAGGCATGCAGGGTGCGGCCGTCAGGCAAGGCCACATCGAAGTCCATACCCACGCGGGTCATCGCACCTGGGTCGACGTCGATGATGCTTCGACCCTGTGGCGGCGAAGTCCGCCCGACTGCGGGCGTTCCGGCGGTCGCGGCGGATTCGCGTCGCCGCACGCTCGCGTTGAAGATCCGGCGAGCGGCCGTCGATTCGGGTTTGATAAGGCCTGTCGACGGCGAGTAGGAGAAGGTGGCCATACCGACGGTCTCGGCGTAGTCGCTCGCAGGTTTGCTGTAGGCAGCGTTGGTGAAGAAATACATGGTGCCGGGCCGCCCTGCACGAGCGCCATACAAACGCTGCAACGCTGCACTGCCGACCGCTCGACCTTGCCACTTCACCTGGGCGAACGCTGCACCGCTGTCCCCAGTGGGAGGTGCCCACACATCGATACCGCCGTCCGCGCCGGAGCCGGTGTGTCGAGCGGCGCGATGTCCCAGCCATCGGAGCCAGGCCACCGCGTTACGTTCGGCGGCCTGCCAGTCGCCAACCTCTTGGGCGGCTGGCGCACCTGCTGGGCGTCGGTCCGCCATGGCCCTCCTACGTCGTTGCGGGATTGTCCTTTCGGGCTGTGACCCTGTCCGCGGACGAACCGAAGGCTATCGAGTTCCACGCCACCGTGGGTAGCAATATCTGACTGCACCTGTGGTGTCGCTCCCCCCGCAGATCAAGGACACCCCGCCGACCTGCCGGCGCCGGTTGAGGTGGGGCACGAACTCGCCCGGCAGTCGGCGCGACCGTTCGGGCCGTCGGTGTCGCCGCGACCGATCGCCTTTATGGTGTACGGCCAGCCGCCGGATGCCTCGGCGTGGACGAGGCTGAGCTACGCGAGCGGACCTTGCGCGCCGGGGTGGTGTGCGGGCGGGTCGTGCACCACACCGACAAGGCGATCGTCGCCGTCGGCAGCCGCGCCGGTCAACTGGTGGTGGCGAAGCTGCTGACGACCGCCGACCCTTACTGGGTCGCCCGCCGCGCGCACGAGCTGCGGGTCTACGACCGGTTCTCCACCGACCCGCCGCCTGTGCGCGCGCCGCGTCTGCTCTGGCACGACGAGCGGCTCACGGTGCTCAGCCATGTACCCGGCGACAGGCTCGACGACGATCGGCACCTGACCGCTGAACCCGCTGCCAAGCTCGTCCAGCAACTGCTCGACGCCCTCGACCAGGTATCGAGCTGGCAGCCCACCTCGCCCCTGCCCGCCGGCGTGGACTACCCGGCCCGTGTCGCCGCCGAACACGACGCTGGCCTGATCGACGATCGTGACCACGACGCTCTGCACCGGATACTCACCGTCAGCGGCGAGCTGGTTCCGACACATGGCGACCCGTTGCCGGCGAATGTGCTGTTCGACGGCGACAGCTGTGCTCTGGTCGACTGGGAGCGCGCGGGGCGCTACCTGCCCGGCTACGACTACGCCGTGCTGTACACCGTCGGCGCGCACACCAGTCGGGCGCTGGCGCAGGCGATCGTCGCCAGCGCTGCGGCAGGCGGCGCCAGCGCTGCGTTCGCCGTCAACGCGATGCTGCTGTACCGCCAGGAGATCCGAATGCACCGAGCGCTGCCCGCCGGCAGCGTCCGGACCGAGCGGCTGGCCGCCCTCGCTGAGCACGGCGAACGCGTCCGCTACCTGCTGCACCGCACCAGGTAGCGGTCCGCAGCGATTCACTCGCCGTGTGCGCCGTAGCGGTCTGCGGGGAACACCTCAACCGATCCGTCGGTGCGGGTCACCTCGAGCACGGGCACGCCCGCCGTCAGCGCCAGCCGCCGCGCCTCCGGCGGGGTCGGCATCCGCGCCACCACCTGGTCGGAGCCAGCGATGCCCAACATCGTCCGCTCGGGCTGCGCCCGCACTTGGGCCTGGGTTCCGCGGCCGGTGACGATCAGGCCCTCGTGAAGCAGCACCGCAATCGCCCGCCGTACCGACGTCCTGCCGACTCCATACAGCCGGCCAATGCCGTCTTCCGGCGGCAGTACGGCGCCTTGTGGATAGCGGCCAGCGCTGATCTGTTCACGCAGCAGGTCGGCGAGCTGCACATACGCCGGAGTCGGCGAGCTGCGGTCGATATCCATCAACCAACTGTAGGCCGTAGGGCCACTAGGTGTCCATGGATGGGACACGAACTGACGGTCCGCGGCCGCCGTGTCGCGGCTTGCTGTCGACAGCTGCCCGGTCTGGCGGTGCTCAGGCGACTTGAGTCTTGCGCACGTTCGGTCGCTTCATTCGTCGTGACCAATGCGTGAGGTGTCGGCGGGACGAGAGGAACGGCCGTGATTGCTGCTCGTATCGACGAAGACCCAGACGCCGAGGAGGACGCTTTCGACGCGCTCATCGCCGACCTGACCGCCCTCGGCCATACCGCTGGCGACCTCATCGACGGCATCACCACCCTCGCCCACCCGGACGGTCACGGCATCCTCGCCACCTTCGACGCTGTCCGTCACATCGAGGCGCGGCTGCGCCATCGCACCGACGGCGGCCCGACCTGGACGATCCGCCTCGCCGCAGACGTGCCGGTCGCGGTCGCTCGTGTCGTGCTGCACGCGATGCTGCACGCCGACGCCGGTGGCGGTGAGTCATCGATCCTGCGCGCCGCGACCGCATTCCTCGACCAGTCACGCCCACTCGGGTAGCGGCGCATCCAGGCACGTGGGCGCCCGGCCATCGCCTGCCGGGCGCCTACAGCTGTTTGGCTTCGGCGGCGACCGCCGATTCCGACCGAGACGGGTGGGGGCCCTGACGCGGAGAGTCCTCTGTCGAGGTGGTCGATCGGGGAGTGCACCCCGCTGCCCGTCGCCGACCCCCGCCCGCGACGACCCGCCGAGCATCGCGCCGTGGGCGGCGACGACTTGGAAGCCGCTCGCAACCACGGTTCCATGCAAGCCGATCGATGACGTCCCGATGGGCCGTGACCAGCCACAACATGTCAGGCCGCGCAACGAGCGTGGGCCGGACGCACGTGCGCGCTGCGCCACGCACATCGGCGACATGGCGAAGGTGGGGGACATGGGTGTAACCACGAGCGGCGTGCCCGACGCCCGGGGCTGGCAGCTGGCCGCGGTCGAGGCAGCATCGGCCGCACTGGCCGCTGGTGGGCGCGGCCAGATCATCGCCGCGTGCGGCACCGGAAAAACGATCACGGCGGCGCACGTGGCGCTCCGTACGTGCCCCGCCGACGGCATCGCCGTCATGGCGTGCCCGACCGTCGCGCTCGTCGGGCAGGTCCTGCGGGCGTGGGACGGGGCCGCCGAGCACGTCCTGGCCGTCTGCGGCGACGGCGCGGTCGCCGACCCCGACACCGGAACGGACGGCACGGCGATCGCCGACCTGCCCGCCGCCGTGACCACCGACTCGGACGTGATCGCCGCCTGGCTCACCGACCCGACGCCGGGGAGGCGGCTGATCGTCACCACGCACCGCTCCGCCGGGCTTGCCGGGCAAGCGCTGCACCGCGCCGCCCGGACGGCGGACATCCTCGTCGTGGACGAGGCCCACCACACCGCTGGCCGCGATGACAAACACGCCGCCCTCCTGCACGCCGACGCGACGCTGCCCGCACGCCGACGCCTCTACCTGACCGCCACCCCACGTATCGGCGACCCCACCAGCGATGCCGGCGAGGACACCGTCGCACTGTCGATGGACGACCCCGCCGTGTTCGGGCCGGTCCTGCATCGCTACCCGTTCGCCCAGGCGATCGCCGACCGGTGGCTCGACGACTACCGCATCGCCATCGTCGCGGTCACCCGCGCCGACCTCCTACCCCTACTGCGCGCACTCACCAAGGGCGGTCGGCCCAGCACGTTAGCCGACATGGACACCGCCGACGGGCCGTTGCGAGCCGCGATGGTCGTGGCTGCCATGGCCCGCGCCGCCGCCGAGTTCGACCTGCAACGCACGATCGTCTACCACCCGCGCATCGCCACGTCCCGCGCCTTCGCCGAGGCGATGCCCGACATCGTCGCCGTCCTGCCCCGCACGACGCGGCCGGCCCGCCAGCTGACCTGCCACCACGTCGACGGACGCCACGACAGCCGCTACCGCCGCGCGGTTCTCGCCGATCTCACCGACCCGCCGCACGACGGCTGGACCGTGGTGTCCAACGCCCGGCTCCTCGGCGAAGGCGTTGACGTGCCCGCCGTGGACAGCGTCGTGTTCGCCCACCCCAAGACCTCACCCACCGACATCGTCCAGGCCGTCGGCCGGGCCCTGCGCCGCAACCCCGCCGGCAGCGGCGTCGCGACCATCCTCGTGCCGGTCCTCGCCACCGACGAACCCGACCCGTCCGCGCAGGCCGCCGCCGAGGCCGACCTCGCCGGCTACCACACCGTCTGGGAGGTCGTGCGCGCGCTGCGCGCCCACGACGAGACCCTCGCCGCCGCCCTGGACCTGCAACGGCAGGCCGGTCCCGCCGACCGGTGGACGCTGCCGGACAAGATTCTGGTGCGGGTGCCGGACGGCTACGACGTCGAGCACTATCTGCAGCACCTCACCGTCAAACTGATCACCGCGACCACCTCACCGTGGTGGGAAGGGTACGGCGCCGCTACCGCCTACCACGCCGCCCACGGCCACCTCGGCATCGCCGTCGACCACCGCACCGACACCGGCTACCCCCTCGGCCGGTGGCTGCACCACCAGCGCAAAGCCCGCCGCCAAGGTGTCCTGCCCGCGGCCCGCGTCGCCGCCCTGGACTCCCTCGGCATGCAGTGGGACCCGCGCGGCAGCCGCTGGCAGACCGGCCTTGCCCAGGCGGCCGCCTTCCGCGAACGCGAAGGCCATCTGCGGGTCGCGCCCGAACACGTCACCGCCGACGGGTACCCGCTCGGCCCGTGGGTCCGCTACCAGCGCAAGCAGCACAACGCCGGCCGACTCGGCCCCGGCCGGGCCGCCGCCCTCGAGGCGCTCGGCATCGAATGGGCACCGTACGAGGCGATGTGGCAGCGCGGTATCACCGCCGCCACCGCCTACCACGCCCGACACGGCCACCTGCAGGTCCCGGTCGAGCACACCGAGCCCGATGGCTACCGCCTCGGCCAGTTCATCGTCGCCCAACGCATGCTCTACAAACGCGGCACCCTCGCCCCCGACCGCGTTACCGCCCTGGAAGCCATCGGCATCATCTGGGATTCACGTGACCATGCCTTCGCCGTCGGACTGACCGCCGCCGCCCGCTACCGCCGCGTCCACGGCGACCTGCTCGTACCCGGTTCCTACCGCACCACCGACGGCTACCGCCTCGGCGCCTGGCTGCAGAAGCAACGCGGCAAACTCCGCACGGACAAGCTCACGACCGACCGCATCCGCACACTGGACGAACTCAGCCCGACCTGGCGCAACGGCTGACCGCGACGTGCGTCAACGTCCGCACCTGGCTCGTTCGCATCCGTAACAACCCTCTCTCCGGCATGGCTGGCGACGATCGAGCTGCTCTGCACGTGCATGCACACGTGCAGAAGCCCTTGCGCCAGAATGCTGTGCACGGCACGATGCGCAGCGTGATGACGCCGTCTCGACGCCAACCCGGCCGCGCACTCGCTGGCCCCCTGACCACCGACCCTGGCGCGTCCCGGGTGACCGGCCCGACCATCGCCGCGGTGCTGGCCCTCATCGGAGCACTGATGGCGTTCTCCATCGGTGCCGCACTGCTCGACCAGGCGACGCTGGCGGTCCTCGCCGGCACCGGCTGCGTCAGCCTGGCAGGCCGGACCGCCAGGCGGTTGCTGCCCACAGGGCGGCCGCGGCGCGGATCGGCCCGGCACGGTGACTGACCGGCGGCCCGCTGCCGGCACCCCGGCGGCCTCCGGTCTCGCACCGCACCACGTGTCCGCACCGCCGCCGAAGAGCCGTGTGGCACCCCAGTCGCCCGTGCCGGGCACGACGCCGCGCCGACTGGCCGCCCTCCAGCAGATGCTGGGCGGGCAGTTGCGCCGCCTGCGGACGGAGTTGGGGATCGACCAGGCGGTGGCCGGCCGGCACATCGGCGGGTCCGCCTCGAAGATCAGCCGGATCGAGCTCGGTGATGTGCGGATCAAGGAGCATGACCTGGAGCTGCTGCTGGATCTGTACCGGGTGACAGCCGTGCGGGAGCGGGCGGCGGTGCTGCAGATCGCCTCGTTGGCCAACAACCGGCAGTGGTGGCATCAGTACGGCGACGTCGTGGCCGACTGGTTCGGGACCTACCTGGCGTTGGAGTCCGCAGCCGAGTCCATCCGCACCTACGAGCTGCGGTTCGTCCCCGGGCTGCTGCAGACGCCGGCGTACGCCGAGGTGGTGATCCGCCGGCGCTTCCAGCAGGAAGAGGTCGGGCGCCGTCTGGCGCTGCGGATGCACCGGCAGCGGATGCTGCTGGAGCGCGGCTCGCCGACGCTGTGGGCGATCATCGATGAGGCCGCGCTGCGGCAGCGGGTCGGCGCCGGGGCGGTGATGGAGGAACAGCTGGCGTTCCTGGCCGAGGCGGCGCGGCGACCCAACATCAAGATCCAGATCCTGCCGATCAAGGAAGGTCTACGGATCGGTGCCGGCAACTCGTTCACGCTGCTGAGGCTGCGGTCCAGTCACCTCGCCGACGTCGTGTACATGGAGCACCTGGACAACGCCGAATACTTCGCCGACCCCCACCACTGCGAGCCCTACAAGACCCACCACGCACAGATCATCGTCGCGGCGCTTCGTCCTGAAGAGACCCAGCGCGCGCTCACCGAGATCGCTCAGGGCAAGGAACTGTCTGCGTCCGAGCACCGGTAGCCGGCTCCGGTGCCGCGGCGTCACGATAGGGTGTCGGGCGACACCGGACGGCCAAGGTGGCGTTGCCGCGCCCAACCACGTCTGTTGGTCTCGAGGTGTCCCCGGACTGATATCTGTCCCGGAGCCGTCTGGGCTGCCGCTGTGTGCACCATAACGCCGCAGGACACCCCTTATGGTGTACGGTCGGCCGACGGATGCCTCGGCATGGACGAGGCTGAGCTACGCGAGCGGACCTTGCGCGCCGGGCGGTGTGCGGGCGGGTCATGCACCACACCACACCGACAAGGCGATCGTCGCCGTCGGCAGCCGCGCCGCCCGACCGGTGGTGGCGAAGCTGCTGGCCACCGCCGACCCGTACTGGGTCGCCCGCCATGCACACGAACTGCAGGTCTACGACCGGTTCTCCACCGAGCCGCCGCCCGTGCGCGCGCCGCTGCTGCTCTGGCATGACGAGCGGCTCACCGTGCTCAACCACGTGCCCGGCGACAGGTTCGACGACCGCCGGCACCTGACCGCCGAACCCGCTGCCGAGCGGGTCCAGCGGCTGCTGGACGGCCGCAAGCCTGCTGGCTGATCGCGCACCGTTGCGCGCCACGTCGATCGCGAGTGACGCCGCGTTCGCGATCCCGGGACAGCGGGACGGCCTGTTCGTGTCGGTCCGCCCCCTTGCCGGCACGGCCGCGCGGGCTACGGGCTGTCCATTGTGTGTCTCGGTGCGTGGCTGAAAGCGGTCGCCGTCGACGGCGATTCACCGTCGGCCACGCCCCGACGACCGTCGGGCGTCATAGCGGCACCTGCTCGAACACCGACAGGCGCTCTTGCCAGACGGTCCTCGTGGCCAAGCGCGTGGCATGGACTTGACCGGACCTGCCAGTCGATACAGTCACGCCGAGGAGGCGACAATGTTCTACGACAGCGACCTACCCAACGACGGCAGGCTGGGTGCCGCGGAGTACGCCGAACAGTTCCCTACCCTGCTCCGGCGCGCGGCGGCTCTCGTCGAGCCGCCCTGGTTCCGCATGTCGATCGCGCCAATCGGCGAAGATCCGTCGCAACTCGCCTACCGGGAGCGCGTCTACTGCTACGAGTTGTACCACCAGATCCGGATGCTCAGCACGGGTGAGGTGGGCCGGCGGGCCGGTGCCCCACGCCTACTGCTATCTGGAGAACTCGACAAGTACGGCATCAACTCGGTGGTCCCCGATGGCCGCCAGAAACCCGACCTGGTTTGGCATGAACCTGGCGAATCCAGAAATAATGCGGTCATTGTCGAAGTCAAGACCGTGCAGGGTTTGGACTCACCAACCGGCATGGAGGCGTCCCTCACCACGCTCCGAGATTTTCTGCAGGCGGCGCCCCACGTGCGATACCACAGCGGCATTCTGCTTGTCTTCGGCAACGGGACGAAGGGGACTGTGCGTTTCGGGGTGCGGAAGAACGTCAAGGAACTCGAGTGGGAGGCGGACGCTCAGCGACGTGTCCGTGTCGTCTGGCACGCAGACGCAGGCTTCGAGCCGGTGGATCTAGGATCACTGGCCTCAATCATGCATACCGGGCGCCCGTGACGGCCTGGCATGAACGCCGGCTACCGATATCGGGCGCGCAGCTTGTATTGGGAAAGCGCGCAAATCGCCGAACAGGCCACCCAACAGTGCCCACAGATCGGGAGTCGGCCGACGCAACATGGAGGCAAGGCCGTTGTCAGATCCTGCCGTAGCGACTCAGCGCCACGACGGTGGCGCTGCCGGGCGCCCCGTACTGGGCCGGTGACGCCGTCTTGCCCAGCTGACGCCGTCCGCCGGGTCGACATGGAGTAGCCCGATGTCAGGACTCATCCGAGGATCGCGAGGAACGGCGCTTCCCGAACTAACACGCATTCCGGGACACTGGTGCCCGAAGCAACAACGTGGTGGGACTGAGGAGGACTCGTGCGGCTGGAAGTCGTGATCGCGGCGCTGGGCAGCACGGGCACCGCACCCAGCCACCAATCCGGTGTGTACGTATGGGCTGACGGCAGGGCGGCGGACGCCGACGTGCTGTACATCGGCGAGGCGGCTGATCTCAAGCAACGTCTCACGCGCGAGGAGTCATGGACGCGCAACTTCATGACGCGGCGCCACGAGGGCGAGCACCTGTGGAATTCGGCCGGCTGCGGCCTGGAAGCCGTCCTCGCGCGATACCCGACCCGGCAGCCGCACACGTGGCCGTTGAGTCACCACCACCGCAAACAAGTCCAAACGGCGCTGATCCGACTCGCCGCCCTGGCCGGTGCCACCCCTCCTGGACAAGGCGCAGGCTGGGACTACGGCAAGGGCAAGACGCTCCACGACGCGGAGGTCACGGAACTTCTGACTAGGTGGTTCGCCGACGAGGACTTCGTCGGGCTGACCGAGCGCGCCGTCGCCACTGCGCCAGCCGCCGACAACACCGGCCGCTCCTGAAGCCGTGGGCGAATGTACCCGGGCGCTGCTGCCGAGTGAACCGATTCAGCGTAGAGGGCGGCAGGGGGTCACCCCAATCGCGGTGGGCCAGCGGAACACACCATTTAGTACCTCGCCGCACTTTCTGTGTCTGGCAGGCGACGAGGCGGTGGACGGCCTCGCCGAGCAGGGGCGATGCCTCGCCTGCGTTCCGCAGGATCTTGCCGCCACTGGGCCACGAAAAGCGCTCTCCACCTGCGGAAACAGTCTCTTCCATAGGAGGCGAGGCGTGTCACTAGGGCTCCGCGTTTCCGCAGCTCGACCGGGGTTCCCGTGTCACTAGGTCAGTCAGCTAAAGCAAGCAAAACCGGACGATCAAATGTGAACATAACGGTCTCGCCATCGGATCGCGCAGCAAGATATCCGCATATATCACTATAGTTCTCGCGTTCAGTCGTGAAGTGTGCTGCGTCCGGTCCGGCGAGTCTGGGATATCGCCCCATGCTTGCTGACCTGCGATAATGTTGGCGCCTAGTGACACGCCTACTCATGCTGCGCGAACGTAAATGCCCTGTTCAGCCCGACGATTCGTGCCCCTAGGTCACGCTGACCTTGCGGAACGCAGGCCTCGCGGGACCAAGGTTGCCATTGCTGGGTTGGGGTAGCCGCCATTGGCAAGCAGCCGCAGCCCGTGATGGTGCGTGCGGTTGTGTAAGGGTCACGGTTTGCCCGCGGTCGATCAGAGCTTTGTCGCAGCGGACGGTCTCGAAGGCGTGCCCGGCCTTCAAGGTCGCGCCGGAACCGGCGGTCGCGGGCCTTGCCAGCCGAGGGACTGGCGGTCGGCGCGCCGCTATCGCGGCGTGTGCCTTCGCCGTCGGCTGACGTTCTTTGCCGGTCGACCGAGGCGGTAGAGCGCAAGATCTACCTCTCGTGCAGACCATCTGTGTCCTTGGCCGGCCAGTTCGCTACGGCACTGTTCGATCAAGAGCAGGTAGCGGCCATAGCGGCCAGGTCGGTCATCGAGTGCGAGATCGAGCCGCTGGAGGCCAAGGTGTGCGCGGTGGTCGTATACCGCCAGCCGTCCGGGCGCCGCGACGAAGCACACGGCCGAGGCCATCGCATCGCCGTGGACGAAACCGGGTAGCGGGGTCAACGCAGATCGGGCCGCTGCAGCTGCTCCAGGCACTGACTGGGTTTCGTCCTGTGCTGCGGTGACGGCCTGGCTGGTGTGTAGCCGGACCTGGTGTGTCGGCGCTCACGTAATTCCCCAGCTGTAGCGGTCTGCCGCTCACGTAATTCCTCACCCTGGTCGCTCACGTAATTCCCCATGGGGATGACGAG
>NZ_JBFAIC010000048.1:0-91190 GCF_040654515.1 Dactylosporangium sp. NPDC050688 | reverse complement strand
GGAATCCTCGGACACGACAAGCGTGTCACGGGGTCAATCAATTGGCACTGGCTTAACAAGCACCCTGTTGAGTTCTCAAACAACCAACACACACCGCTGAAGCTCGCTTAGCGAAGCTCACTTCATCCGGGGCAACTTCTCTACTTTACCAGGTTGCTTGCCGTTGTCAAGTCCGTATTTCTGGGCTGTTCAACTGCAAGCGGCTTTCCCGAAGCATAACAACAGCACCGTTTCCGGTGATCTTGTTTCAGGAGATCCGGTAGGACCGGCCGACACTGGAGCGTCTCGCTCGCTTGCCCGCCCGGCTCCCTGCCGGCTTTGTTACTTTACCAGTCCGTTCCGCCCTGTCAAGTTCGCGTTGACCGCTTGTCGACTTTGTGGAACGGTCCCCGCGCACGCCAAGCACACCGTCTCCGGTGTGGTGACCTGCTCGAGATTCCGACTGGACCGGCCGGCTTGCACCTCTCGGCGCTCACCCGCCCGGCTCCCTGCCGGCTGATCTAAGCTACCCGGCCGGCTTCGCGATCGCAAATCAGGCTTACACCGTCTGAAATCGCACCACCCGGGGACAATCACCGCGAAAGGGTCGTTTCCGACCAGCCCCGCGGACTTGGAGAACCGTACGGGGAGCGGTGAACCCGAGTCAAATCGGCCGTGCACCGCCCCCGCCGAACAGGGAGGATGGCGGCATGACGCCGAGCCCCCGCGCTGACGCGCTGCTGGAGCTGCTCTTCCCCGTGTGGCAGTTCGTGATCGGTGTGGTCGTCGTGCTGGTGGTCGTCATCGCCACATATCGGCTGGCGTTGCGCGGACCTTCACGGATGGGCACCGTGCTGCTCGTCACGGGCGCGGTCATCGTGGGGATCACCGTCTTCGGCATCCTGAGCACGCACTCCGCGTAGCGGCCGCCGCTCAGAGCCGCCGGTTCGCCAGACTCGGCAGCGTCGCCCTGATCTCCGCCAGCCGCGCGAAGTCGAGATCCGCGAACGTGACCCCCACGACATCCGGCGCCAGGGCGACGACCGTCCCCCACGGGTCGATCACCATGCTCCGCCCGAAGCACGTGCGGTCCGGATCGTGGTTGCCCACCTGACCGGCGGCCAGGACGTAGCACTGGTTCTCGATCGCCCTAGCACGCAGCAACGGCTCCCAGTGGTCGCGCCCCGTGTGCAGCATGAACGCCGCCGGCACCACGAGCACGGTCGCGCCGTCGACGGCAAGCTGCCGGTACAGCTCCGGGAACCGCAGGTCGTAGCAGATCGACAGGCCGAGCACGGCCTCGTCGACGGGCAGCAGCGTGGTCCGCGTGCCCGGCGCGACGGTCGCGGACTCGTGATACGAGACACGCCCAGGGATCTCCACGTCGTAGAGGTGGATCTTCCGGTACGTGCCGGCGAGCCCACCCTGACGGTCGAAGACGAGCGTCGTGTTGTACGTGTGCTCCGCGTCGGGCCCGATCTCATGGAACGAGCCGGCGTGCACCCACATCCCGAGCTCCCGCGCCGCGTCGGCGAAGAAGGTGGCGAACTCGCCGTCGATCGGCTCCGGCTTCGGCGCGCCCTCGGCCCGGCCGAGATAGTCCACGTACTCCGGCAGCACCGCCAGATCGGCGCCACCCGCGGCGGCACGCCCCAGCAGGCCCCTGGCCACCCTCAGGTTCTCCGCCCGGTCGTCACGGGCGTTGAGCTGACACACCGCTACGCGCATGGCTCCAGCCTATCGATCAGGCGGCGGTCAGCACGAGAGCCGCGGCGGCCAGACCGAGCCCGGTGATCTGCAGTGGCCGCATCCGCTCCCGGTCGACGGCCATGGCCAGGAACACGGTGCTGACCGGGTAGAGCGACGCGATCGGCGCCGCGATGCTCAGTATCCCGTCCCGCACCGCCACGAGGTAGAACGCGTTGGCGGTCACGTCGAACACACCGGCCGTGCCCGCGAGCGCGACCGACGTGCGGTCCATGCGCAGCGGTACGCGCATCAACCACATCGCCACCAGCAGACCGGCGGCGCCGGCGACCCGCCCCGACAGCAGCGGCCACATGCCCGACTCGTGCGACGTCTGGGCGATCAGCGTGAAGTACCCGCCGAACAGCACCCCGGCGGCCAGCGCGGCGGCGACAAGTCCCTTGGAGACCGTCCCCCCGGCGCTCGGGCCGGCGCTCACAAGCGTGATGGCGGCGACGGCGAGCACGGCACCGGTCAGCGCCAGCGTCGACGGGCGGCGGTCGAGCACGAGGCCGAGCAGCAGCGGTACCGCGGCCGTCGTCGTCGCGGTCAGCGGTGCGACGACCGACATGGCGCCGCCCGACAGGCCCCGGTAGAAGACGACGAGACCGGCGACGCCGAGCACGCCCGCCGCCGCGCCCCAGGCGAGGTCGGCGGTGGCCGGCGCGCCGGGCCGGGTGACGAGCAGCCAGCCGAGGACGAGGGGGATGCCGGCCAGCTCGGCGACGAGCGCGATGCCGACGGAGTTGGTGCGCTGGCTCGCCTTGCCGCCGGCGAAGTCACCCGCACCCCAGATGAGCGCGGACGTGGCGGCGAAGACGAGTGACAGCACGTCGGCCACGATATGCGTTGCCCAGAAGACCCGCCACCGCGTTTTCCGTCGTTCAGTCTAGTTTGAGGCGGGTTTTCCGTGGCGTGAGCTGGGCTTTGGTCGTACACCTGCCGCCACGGAGAACCGAGACGGACGTGGCACGGAACACGCCGCCCACCTCGGGAGGTGGACGGCGTGCCGGTGGCCGGTGCGGGTCAGGCCGACTTCTCCTCGCGGTCCGCGCGGCGGCGGCCGGCCCGGTGGGCGGCGAGGTCGCGCGGGACGATGGTCGGGATGACCTTCTCGAGGACGACCTCGCGGGTGATCAGGACGCGGGCGATGTTGGGGTTGCTGGGCACCTCGTACATCACGCTGAGGAGGACCTCCTCCATGATCGCGCGGAGGCCGCGGGCGCCGGTGCCGCGGAGGATCGCCTGGTCGGCGATCGACTCGAGGGCCTCGGCGTTGAACTCCAGCTCGACGCCGTCCAGCTCGAACAGGCGCTGGTACTGCCGCACGAGCGCGTTGCGCGGCTCGGTGAGGATCTTGACCAGGGCGTCGCGGTCGAGGCTCTTGACGCTGGTGATGACGGGGAGGCGGCCGATGAACTCGGGGATGAGCCCGAACTTCAGCATGTCCTCCGGCATCACGTCGCCGAAGCTGTCGTCCATGGTGCGGTCGGTGATCGAGCGCAGGTTGGCGCCGAAGCCGGTGCCGCCCTTGCCGACCCGCGCCTGGACGATCCGGTCGAGCCCCGCGAACGCGCCGCCGCAGATGAACAGCACGTTGGACGTGTCGATCTGGATGAACTCCTGGTGCGGGTGCTTCCGGCCGCCCTGCGGCGGCACGTTGGCGACCGTGCCCTCGATGATCTTCAGCAGCGCCTGCTGCACGCCCTCGCCGGACACGTCCCGGGTGATGCTCGGGTTCTCCGACTTGCGGGCGATCTTGTCGACCTCGTCGATGTAGACGATGCCGGTCTCGGCGCGGCGGATGTCGTAGTCCGCGGCCTGGATCAGCTTCAACAGGATGTTCTCGACGTCCTCGCCGACATAGCCGGCCTCGGTGAGCGCCGTGGCATCCGCGATCGCGAACGGCACGTTGAGCATCCTGGCGAGCGTCTGCGCGAGGTGGGTCTTGCCGCAGCCGGTGGGGCCGATCAGCAGGATGTTGGACTTCGCCAGCTCCACGCCGTCGCTGCCCGTGTTGCCGCCGGACTCGGCCTGGACCCGCTTGTAGTGGTTGTAGACCGCCACCGCGAGGGCCTTCTTGGCCTGGTCCTGACCCACCACGTACTGGTCGAGGAAGGCGCAGATCTCCATCGGCTTGGGCAGCTCGTCGAACTTGACGTCACCGGACTCGGCGAGCTCTTCCTCGATGATCTCGTTGCAGAGATCGATGCACTCGTCACAGATGTAAACGCCGGGGCCGGCGATCAGCTTCTTCACCTGCTTCTGCGACTTGCCGCAGAAGGAGCATTTCAGTAGGTCGCCGCCGTCGCCGATCCGTGCCACCTACGATCTCCCTGCCTTCAGCCGGACTGACTGCCCGGATCGCATCGTGCTGTCGTTGCCTTGCGGCGCCTGCGTGTGGTGCCCACTGCCGCGTGCGTCTTGCTTCGTGCGTGTTGCTTGGTGCTGCCTCGACGTTACCTGGTGGTCGGCCGTATTCCGACCCCCTGAGCGGTGGTGTCTTTCTGGAGGTCCGCATCGGCCCGCCAGACCGTGAGGTGAGGCGGGCCGAGCGTGGACCTGTTCCGCTACGCCCCGGAAGCGACCAGCGCCGACTTCTTGCGGCTGACGAGAATGTTGTCGACCAGCCCGTACTCCTTGGCCTCCTCGGCCGTCAGGATCTTGTCGCGGTCGATGTCCTTGCGGACCTTCTCGATCGGCTGCCCGGTGTGCCGGGACACCATCTCCTCGAGATTCGTACGCATCCGCATGATCTCGCGCGCCTGGATCTCGATGTCGGATCCCTGTCCGTAACCGCCCTCGGTGGCCGGCTGGTGGATGATGATCCGCGAGTTGGGCAGGGCGAGCCGCTTGCCGGGCGTGCCGGCCGAGAGGAGCACCGCCGCGGCGCTCGCCGCCTGGCCGAGGCAGACGGTCTGGATGTCCGGCCGCACGTACAGCATCGTGTCGTAGATCGCCGTCATGGCCGTGAACGAGCCGCCGGGCGAGTTGATGTACATGATGATGTCGCGGTCGGGCTCGTTGCTCTCCAGCGTCAGCAGCTGCGCCATCACGTCGTTGGCCGACGCGTCGTCGATCTGCACGCCGAGGAAGATGATCCGGTCCTCGAAGAGCTTGTTGTACGGGTTGGTCTCCTTGATCCCATACGACGTGCGCTCGACGTAGGACGGCAGGATGTAGCGGTTGTGCACCTCGCGCAGCGCCGGGGGCAGGCTCAAATCGGTCATCGCTTCGCTCCTCAAGCCAGGGTTCCGGCGCCTTCCGGAGCCTGCTGGGCCCCGGTGATCACCTTGTCGATGAAGCCGTAGTCGCGCGCCTCTTCGGCGGTGAACCAGCGGTCGCGGTCGGAGTCGGCCTCGATCTGCTCCAGGCCCTGGCCGGTGTGGAACGCGACCCGCTCCTGGAACATCCGCTTGGTGTAGAGCATCTGCTCGGCCTGGATCGCGATGTCCGAGGCCGTGCCGCCGATGCCGCCGGAAGGCTGGTGCATCATGATCCGCGCGTGCGGCAGCGCCATGCGCTTGCCCGGCGCGCCGGCGCACAGCAGCAGCTGGCCCATCGACGCCGCCATGCCCATCGCGACCGTCGCCACGTCGTTGGAGACGAACTGCATGATGTCGTAGATCGCCATGCCCGAGTAGACGGAGCCACCGGGCGAGTTGATGTAGAGCCAGATGTCGCGCTCCTCGTCCTCGGCGGCGAGCAGGAGCATCTGGGCACAGATCCGGTTGGCGACCTGGTCGTTGACCTCGCTACCAAGGAAGATGATGCGCTCCTTGAGCAGCCGGTTGAACACCGAGTCGTCGAGCGTCAGGCTCGAGTCCGCGCCCCGACCGCGCCCCGAGGGCGCGGGAC
This sequence comes from Dactylosporangium sp. NPDC050688, assembly GCF_040654515.1. Classification (NCBI taxonomy): domain Bacteria; kingdom Bacillati; phylum Actinomycetota; class Actinomycetes; order Micromonosporales; family Micromonosporaceae; genus Dactylosporangium; species Dactylosporangium sp. NPDC050688. Next base: position 85,607 of record NZ_JBFAIC010000048.1, on the reverse strand, counting down.
TGACTGGCGACGCTGGAATATGCAGGTCGGTCATGGCAGCCCTTCGCAAGAGTCTTGTACTTGCCGACCCTAACCGGTGTTGGGAGCGGGAGCTTCCCATGCTCACCGCATTTCGCTATGAGCGCACCGTGGCCGACCGAGCCCGCAGCGTCCGCCCCGGGCCCGGTCGATCAGGTCAGTGGTTGTGACCCTCGTGGTCACCGTGGTCGTGGCCCTCGTGCTCGTCCACCGGGCCGCGCAGGTCGTCCAGCGACAGGGCGGCGCCCTCGCTGTCGACGATCTTCACCCGCTCCAGCACCAGACCCAGCGCCTTGCCGCGCCGGACGTCACCGAAGACCGCGCCGGCGACACCTGCCTGGACCAGCTGGTCGTAGTACTGCTGCGGGCCGACCCCGGCGCGCTGCGCCCGGTGCACGATCTCGTGCCCGAACTCGTCGTCGCTGACCTGGATGTTCTCGGCGTCGGCCAGGGTGTCGAGCACCAGCTGCACCTTCACGCCCTCGACGGCCGCCTCGTTGAGCTCGGCGTCCATCTCCTCCTCGGTCTTGCCCTCCGTGGACAGGTAGTCCTCGAACGACGCGCCGATGCGCTGGAGCTGGTCGTTCATCGACTCCTTGCGCGACTCCACCTCGTCCTTCACCACGCCCTCCGGCGCGGGCACGTCGGTGGCCTCGATGACGGCCTTCAGCGCCAGGTCACGGGCCGAGTAGAGCTGCTCCATCCGCTTCACCCGGCTCAGCCGCGTGCGCAGGTCGTCCTTCAGCTCCTCGAGCGTGTCGAACTCGCTCGCCAGCTGCGCGAACTCGTCGTCGACCGGCGGCAGCTGCTTGTCCTTGACCGACTTGACGGTGACCGCCACCTCGGCGTCGCGCCCCTCGAAATCCCCGCCGACCAGCTGCGTGGTGAACGTCGCCGACTCACCGGCCGACATGCCGACCAGCACGTCGTCCAGGCCCGGCACCAGCTGGCCGCTGCCGACCTCGTGGGAGATGTTGTTGGCGCTGCCGCCCGGCACCTCCTCGCCGTCGACCGTCGCGACCAGGTCGATCTGGACGAAGTCGCCGACCAGCGCCGAGCGCTCCACGGTCTTCAGCGTCGCGAACCGGTCCCGCAGCCCCTTGAGCTGCTCCTCGACGTCGTCGTCGCTCACCACGAGCGCGTCGACCGTCACCTGGATCTCGCTCAGGTCCGGCAGGGTGATCTCCGGCCGCACGTCCACCTCGGCGGTGAACTTCAACGGCTGCCCGTCGGCGAACTCGGTGATCTCCACCTCGGGCCGGCCGAGCGTCTTCACCTCGTGCTCACGCACCGCGGCCAGGATCTGCGTCGGGATGACCTCCTGCACCGCCTCGTTGAGCACAGCCCCCCGACCGACCCGCTGGTCGATCACGGCGCTGGGCACCTTGCCGCGGCGGAACCCGGGAATCACGACCTGCGAGCCGATCTCCCGGTAGGCCTTCTTCAAGCTGGGCTCCAGCTCGGCGAACGGCACCTCGATTTCGAGCCGCACGCGCGTCGGGCTCAGGGTCTCGACGGTGCTCTTCACAGAACTTCTCCTCATGGGTCGCGGTCAGCCGCTCCAACGGCTGGGTGGACTGGCGGCGGCTGCCTGGTATGTCCCGGTCGGGGTGGCGGGATTTGAACCCACGGCCCCTCGCTCCCAAAGCGAGTGCGCTACCAAACTGCGCTACACCCCGGTGCTGTGCGTCGGCAAGTGTATGCGTTGGGTCCGACAGTCCGCCGCTCGGTATGGCGGTGTCGCACTGCATGGACCCGCCATCTGCGTTCCCGGCGAGGATTCGGTACGCTGGGAGGCGCACCCGGCGAGACCGGGCGCACGCGGGCGTAGCTCAATGGCAGAGCTTCAGTCTTCCAAACTGACGGTGTGAGTTCGATTCTCATCGCCCGCTCTTCACTCTTCCAGCAGGTCAGAGGCCCATCGTTTCATCCTTGGGCGGCCCCTGCCGGGCCTCTCGTCCACTCCAGCGGCGATCCCGCTCGCCGGCGTGCCGGTAGATCAGCGCCGCCAGCCCGCTCGACCGAGCCGATGCATCCCTCACGGGTACCGGCGCCCGCGGCTGCGGTGCAGGAGTTGCCGCTGTGGCATAAGTTGACCGCTTTAACCGCATTTTCCCACTTCGCTGATCGCGAAATTGCCGGAACGCAGCAGCGACTCAGGTCAAGACGCTGCGAACGGCCGGGCGTCGGCCCACTCGTAGTGGAGCTGCCTCCGCGACCCGCCCAGCGCGGGATGAGCGCCCGGCCGGACGGGCGAAGGGTTCAGGACACCGCCAGCGGGCGGGCGTTCAGCAGGGCTGTGTGCTGGCGGTGGGCGGCATCCAGCAGGGCCTGCCAGGCGTCCTCGCCAATGGGGAGCCTCGTCGGGCGGTCGTCGGAGGCGATCAGCCGCAGCACCTCCGCCGCGAACAGTGCCGGTGGGTTGGTCATCGGCAGCTGTTTCATGGCGCGGGAGCCGGCCAGCATGGGGGTGGTGACGTCACGGTAGGTGTCCAGTTGCTCCGACTCGGTCAGCGTGGTGCCCCATTCGGTGGCGAAGCAGCCGGGCTCGACGGCGACGACAGAACGAGAACGTGAGTGACCGTCATTCGCCGCGAAAATCCGTCGTTCGTGTCGGTGGCTGCGGCGGCCGTACAGTTGCGGCATGCGCTCGCTCGCCGAGCTGATCTCCGAGGACCGTTCGGCGTGGGCCGAGGTCGAGGCGGCGGTCAGCGCGTCACCGTTCGCGGTGGAGATCCTGCCGACCGACCCGGACCGGGCGGCGGCCTGCCTGCAGCGGCTCCAGGTGACCACGAAGTCGTGGCTGGGGTCGCTGGTGTATCTGTCCGGCGGGCTCGTCGTCGACGACGGGTGGCTGCGGATCCTCGGCTCGGGGCACCCGCAGCGCCGGTTGCCGGACATCCACACGGTCAACGCCGGGTTCGAGGGCGCCGGGCTGGTCGTCGCGCAGGACGTGATGGGCGGCGAGTTCGTGTGGCGGCAGGGCGAGGGCCCGTCCCCGACGATCCACTACTTCGCGCCCGACACGCTCGGCTGGGAGGACCTCGGCCTCGGGTACACCGACTGGCTGTACGGCATGCTCGGCGGGGCGATCGACCAGTTCTACCTGAGCTGGCGCTGGCCGGGCTGGCAGGACGAGGTCGCCGCGGTGCCGTTCGACGCCGGGCTGCACACGGCGCCGCCGCTGTTCGCCGCCGAAGGCAAGGACGTCGCCGACGTGAGCCGCCGGCCGATCCCGATGACCCAGCTGGTGAGCGTGCTGCACGACTTCGCCGACCAGTTCGGCGCCTGAGCGGTGGACCAGCCGGTCCAGCTGCACCACCGCGTCGAGGGGCCGCCGGACGCGCCCGCCGTGGTCCTGCTGCACGGCGGCGGCAGCCGCGGCGCGACCTGGGACCTGTTCACCCCGGCGCTGATCGCAGCCGGGCACCGGGTCGTGGTGCCGGACCTGCGCGGGCACGCCGGGAGCCCGCGCTCCCCCTCGTACACCTTGGAACACCATCGCGACGATGTCATCGCGCTGCTCGACCGGCTGCGTCTGGACGCCGTCACGCTCGTCGGGCATTCGCTCGGCGGCTACGCCGCGTCGCTGGTCGCGCAGGAGCAGCCCGGCCGGGTCGCCCGGCTGGTGCTGGAGGACCCGCCGGTGCCGCCGCGACGCAGCGAGGGCAGGTTGTCGCTGGGCCGCCTGCTGGTGCTGTCCATCGGGACCGCCGATCCGCGCCGCCGGTACGACCGGCTCGCCCTCACCTCCGCGATCACGCAGCTGCGCCAGGGCCAGCCGCAGTGGTGGGACGCGCTGCCGCGGATCACCGCGCCGACGCTGCTGCTGTCCGGCGGGCCCCGCAGCCACATCGCGCCCGCGCGGCTGGCCGAGGTGGCGGTCCGCATCCCGCGCTGCGAGCTGGTCACCGTGCCGGTCGGGCACCGCATCCACAGCACCGCCCCGGACGTGTTCCGCGCGACGGTGCTGAACTTTCTCGGCGATGCTGTCCGGGACGGCGCGCCCGCTCCGACGTCTCCGGCGGAAGATGCCGTTGGAGAGGAGTGACCGTGAAGTACATGATCCTGAGCTACGCGTCGCAGCGCGACTACGACGAGATGGCCGGCAGGCCGGGCGACGCGCCGGTGTGGACGCCGGAGGACTTCGCCGCGATGGGCGAGTTCATGGCGAAGTTCAACCAGGAGCTCGAGGCGTCCGGCGAGCTGGTCGAGACCCGGGCGCTGGGTGCGCCGGTGCACACGCGCCGCATCGGCGGCTCGCCCGCGCTGGTCACCGACGGCCCGTACGCCGAGACGCAGGAGGTCCTCGCCGGGTACTGGATCGTCGAGGTCGACAGCTTCGACCGGGCGACCGAGATCGCCGCCCGGCTCGGCGAGTGCCCGGCGCCGCCGCAGGTCGCGAAGACGGCGTACGCGGACGTGCGGCCGATCGTCGAGAGCGCCGGTGAGCTCGGGCTCTGACCAGCGGCAGCATCTCGGGGACCTGCTGCGTGACCTGGCGCCGCAGGTCCTCGGGGCGTTGGTGCGCCGCTACGGGCACTTCGACCACGCCGAGGACGCCGTCCAGGAGGCCCTCATCGCGGCCGCCGCGCAGTGGCCGGCCGCGGGGGTGCCGGACTCGCCGCGCGGCTGGCTCATCACCGTCGCGTCGCGGCGGCTGACGGACCTGCTGCGCAGCGAGGAGGCGCGGCTGCGCCGCGAGGCGCAGTGGGTGCCGCCGGCGCCGTCCGCCACCGGCCACGACGACAGCCTGATCCTGCTCGCCATGTGCTGCCACCCGTCGCTGAGCGCACCCGACCAGATCGCGCTGACGCTGCGGGCCGTCGGGGGCCTGAGCACCGCCGAGGTGGCCCGGGCGTTCCTGGTACCGGAGGCGACGATCGCCCGCCGGATCAGCCGCGCGAAACAGCGGATCAAGCAGAGCGGGGTCCCCTTCGCGCTGCCCGACACGTTCTCCACGGCCGCGCTGCACGTGCTCTACCTGATGTTCAACGAGGGGTACGCCGCCACCGCCGGCCCCGACCTGCACCGCCCCGATCTCGCGGCCGAGGCGATCCGGCTGGCGCGGCTCGTACACCGGCTGCTGCCCAAGGACAGCGAGGTCGCCGGGCTGCTCGCGCTGATGCTGCTCACCGACGCGCGCCGTCCGGCCCGCACCGCGCCGGACGGCACTCCGATCCCCATGGACGCGCAGGACCGCACGCTGTGGAACGCGTCGTTCATCGCCGAGGGCGTCGCCCTGGTCACGGCGGCGCTGCCGCGTGGGCCGCTCGGCCCGTACCAGCTGCAGGCGGCGATCGCGGCGCTGCACGACGAGGCCCCGTCGGCGGCGGAGACCGACTGGCCGCAGATCGTCGCGCTGTACGAGCTGCTGCTCACCCTCACCGACAACCCGATGGTCGCGCTCAACCACGCGGTGGCCGTGGCCATGGCCTCGGGCCCCGCCGCCGGCCTGGCCCTGCTGCCGGGCCTGTCGTCGCTGCCTTCGCTGCAGGGCGATCACCGTTTCCACGCGGTGCGCGGACACCTGCTGGAGCGCTCGGGCGCCGCGGAAGAGGCCTGCGCCGCGTACGCGACCGCCGCCGGCCTGACCGGCAGCGTGCCGTTGCAGCGGTACCTCCACGCCCAGGCCGCCCGCCTCCGATCGGGACGCCAGGACACGTAGCGGACGTTTCCGCAGGTCAATTCCATGATCCGACTGATTTCGAACGCCTGTTCGAGTATGGTTCCCGATCATGGAGACCACCTGCGCCGCCGTGAAACTGACCCCCACCGCCACCGGCGACATCCCGGTCCGCTGCACGAAGCACCCGGACCACGTCACCGCCGGCGACCCCGTCCACGAGGCGCGAGTGGGCGTCTTCCCAGTCAGATGGACGAACACCGACTGCTCATGATCCCGAATGGTCTTAGTGGCCAGGGCTACCGGAACCATTCGGGATCATGGAGGACGCCCCGGCTCAGGCGACCAGCGCCGCCCGCAACGCTGACACGTCGTCGTCCTTCAGGCCGTACGCATGCCCCCAGTCCTGCATCGAGCCCCATCGGTCCTTTGCGAGCTCCAGCGTCTGCAGCATCATCTCCGCCTGCGGGGTCCAGTCCAGCACCGACGCGGGGCGGGGTGGCAGGCCCAGGCGGTCGACGACCACGGAGACCCGCTCGTGGATGCGCGGCATCGCCGGGGCGGTGGCCGCATAGTCGGCGGCGATGGCCTCGTCCGGGACGCCGAGCAGGCTCAGCACGACGGCGGCGAGCACGCCGGTACGGTCGCAGCCGGCCTCGCAGTGGAAGACGGCCGGCAGGGTGGAGGAGCGGGCGAGCAGGCGGACGGCGCCGGCGAGGACGTCGCCCTTCTCGGTGAGCATGGCGACGTAGTGGCCGACGAGGTCGGGGGCGCCGCTGACGTCGGCGATCGGGGCGGAGACGTACTCGACGCGGGCGGTGGCGAGGTGGCCGCGGCCGAGGTGGGTGACCTCGTGCTCGCCGCGCAGGTCGATGACGGTGGTCACGCGCAGGTCGTGCAGGAGGTGCGCGGCGTCGGACTTCGTGGCGTACGCGAGGGAGTCGCTGCGGAACAGGCGGCCGGGACGGATCGCGCCGCCGGCCGCGGGGAGGCCGCCGAGGTCGCGGAAGTTGATCAGGCCTTCCAGGGTGCGCGGGGCCCGGCGGCGGCGCCAGCGTCTCACCCGGACAGGCCCGTCAGCCAGTTCCAGAACTGCATGAACCAGCCGACCTCGCGCAGGTACGCGATTCCGGCGGCGGCGAGGAACAGGCCGGTGAGCGCGTGGGCGCCCTTCGCGCTGCGGCGGATGCGGCCGAAGCGCTGCTCCAGGACGAGCCGGCCGACGAGGCGGGTCAGCGCGAACACGCCGACGGCGACGGCGAGCACGACCAGGAACGCGAAGAACGGGCCGCTGAGGCTGCCGTCGCTGTCCAGGGCCCACAGGCCCCAGCAGATGAAGGCGATGAACGCGCCGGTGCCGGTCAGCTCCCAGCCGATCTTGAGGGTGCGGGCGCGTTCGCCCGGCTCCGGCCGGTACACGGGACGCTCCGGCTCGGGCGCGAGCGGCATCATGCCGGTCGGGTCGGGTGCTGGGCGCGGGACGACCCGGGCGCGGCCGCGCATCTGCGGCACGCCGGTCTCGGAGACCGCGACCCCGGAGACGCCCGGCGACACGGGGGCGCCCGACACCGGTGGCGCCGAGACGGGCGGAGCCGAGACGGGCGGAGCCGACACGGGCGGCGCGGCGTAGAAGGCGGTCGGCGCGGAGCTGCCGGCGCGCAGGGCGACGAGCTCACGTTCGAGGCGTTCGATGCGCTGGTACGCGTCCGTCTCGGTGCCCGTGACCGACGGCCGGGCCCGGCCGATGGCGCGCGAGGTCTCCGAGCTGTCCGGCTCGACCCAGTCGCAGCCGACGTCGGGCAGGCCGGACCGGCGCACCAGCTCCGCCAGGTGGGCCAGCCAGCCCGGCAGCTCCCTGGTGTCGGGCCGCTCCGAGGGGCGGTCGGCGAGCGGTGCGTGCAGGTGGTCGCGCAGCGCCGGGATGCGCTCCAGCAGCGGGTGGCGGCGCAGCACGTTCCACGGCGGCGGGGACGCCTCCTGCGGGCCGCGCTGGTCGGTGCGGCCGTCGACCCGCGGGTACGCGCCGGTGACCATGAAGTACGCGACGGCGCCGAAGCCGTGCACGTCGTACGCGGGGCCGACCTGCTTCACGCCGCCGAACGCCTCAGGGCCCCCGGACTCCGGAGTGTAGGCGATCTGGGTGATCTCCTCCTCGCGGAAGTACCGGGCGCCGGTGAAGTCGATCAGGCGCACCTCGCCGGTCGCGAGCACCATGACGTTGGACGGCTTGACGTCCATGTGCAGCACGGCCGTCGCGCCGGACTGCTGGGGGTGGTGCAGTGCCTGCAGCACCGAGCTGAGGGTCTTGAGCGCGGCGACGGCGTTGAGCCGGTTGCCGCCGGGCGCCATGCCGGAGCGCTGGGCGACGTACTCGCGCAGGTTGACCCCGTGCAGGTAGTCGTAGACCTGGTACGGCACGGCGTCACCCGGCGCGGGGCGCTCCCCCGGCCGGTGCGGCGGCGGGCCGTAGAAGCCGTCGGCACGCCGGCAGATGCCGCCGACGCCCCGGTTGTTGAGGTCCATGAGCGCGGCGTCGCCCTTGTCCCAGGACCGCAGCTCGTCGGCGATCGGGCGCTGCGGGTCGATCCGGAACACCTTCACGGTCATCGGCGCCGACGTCACCCCGCCGCAGATGCGCACCGCTCGATAGACGTCGGCCTGCCCGCCCGAACCCAGGTGGGCGACGAGCCGGTAGCGCTGGAACGTCTCGGGCAAAGGGCTCGCCGGACCGCACACGAGGTCCAGCAACGCACCCTGCGTCATCGTGCGACTCCCCCCAGATCAAACTTTCCGCCCCCAGATACTTCCGAGAGTAACCACGCCGCGAAATCGGTCGCGCTCTGTGGAGGTCACGAGGTAGACACGACTGCGTGACCGGATACTCGCTGCGCGCCGCCACCCCCGCCGACATCGACGCGTTCAGCCGGGTGATCCGGACCGCGTTCAACGCGACCGGCGAGCCGGACCCGTCCGACTCGATCCGCACCGTGCTGGACCCCGCCCGGTACACGCTTGCCGAGTTCGACGGCCAGATCGTCGGCACCGCCGGCATCTTCACCCGCGATCTCGCCGTGCCGGGTGCGGTCATCCCGGCCGCGCACGTCACCGGCGTGTCGGTGGCCGCCACGCACACCCGCAAGGGCCTGCTGCGCCGCATGATGACCAGCCAGCTGAGCACCGCCCCGGAGGCGATCGCCGTGCTGTGGGCCTCGGAGGGCCGCATCTACCAGCGGTTCGGCTACGGTCTGGCGACGCACAACGTGACCATCCGCGCCGACCGCCGGGAGCTGACGGTCCGCGGCACGGCCGGGGTCGGCACCGGCACCCTGCGCGCGGCGGTCCCCTTCGAAGTGCGCAAAGAGCTGTCCGAGGTGTACGACCGGATCCTCCCCGACCAGCCCGGGTGGTCCAGCCGGGACGACGCCTGGTGGGGCCACCTCACCACCGACCCCGAGGCCCGGCGCGAGGGCTTCACGGCGACCCGGGCCGTGCTCTACGAGAACGCCGAAGGCGTCGTCGAGGGCTACACGCGGTACCGCGTCCGCAACGAGTGGGACGACAACGGCCCGAAGGGCGAGGTCAACGTCGTCGAGCTGGTCGCCGCCACCCCGGACGCGACGGCGGCGCTGTGGCGCTTCCTGCTCGGTGTCGACCTGACCCGCAGCGTCGTCAAGGGCCTGTCGAGCCCCGACGAGGCGGTCTTCCACCTGGTCGATGATCCGCGCCGGCTCGGCGGCAAGATCGGCGACGGGCTCTGGGTCCGCATCGTCGACCTGCCCCGCGCGTTGACGGCCCGGCGGTACGCCGCACCCGTCGACGTCGTCCTGGACGTCACCGACACCCTCCTGCCGGCCAACGCGGGCCGCTGGCGCCTGCGCGTCGGCGCCGGCGGCGCCCTGGTCAACTGCTCCCCGACCGACGCGCCCGCCGACCTGACCTGCGACGTCATCGACCTTGGTGCGGCGTATCTGGGTGGCACGAAGCTCGGCGCGCTCGCCGCGGCCGGCCGCGTCCGGGAGCACCGCCCCGGCGCCGTGGCCGCCGCCAGCACCGCTTTCGGCTGGCACGTCACCCCGACATCGATCGAGATCTTCTGATACCTCGGCTGGCGGGCGGTGAACGGGTAGGGTCTGGGATGTGGGTGGTATCCAGCGCCGGCGGCGCCGCATGCGGCATCACCAGCCGGTGACCACTGACGTGCGCCCGGCGAGCGCGGACCCGCCCGCGGAGGACCCAGCCACGGGTGTTCCGGACACCGCGGATGCGGTGGTGGACGGGTCGCCCTCAGATCCGGATGGCACGCCGTCGGCAGGCGTTTCGCCGCGTGAGGATGGCGCAGCGAAGACCGATGGACCGCCCTGCGAGCCCGGCGAGCGTGGTGGGCCCGGCGTGGCGGCCGCCGGAGCGACGCCGGTCGAGGTGGCCGCCGTGGTGAAGCCGCACCCGCCGGTCCCGCGGCCGCCGATGCACCCGCCGGTGAGCACCCAGCCGACGTCCGGTCCCCCCGCAGGCGCCGGGTCCAGCACCGCCACTCCCGCGACAGCGATCCCGCGCAGCCCCGACGCGACACCCGCACGCGCGCCCGCGACCGCAGCGGATGCGACGGCCCGCGGCACCACGGACACGCCCCAGGGCACTCCGGACACGCCGACAGCCCAGGGGCCCGCGGACACGGCGACGGCCCACGGTGGTGCGGGCGCGGCAACGGCCCGGGGCGCCGCGCACCTCGCGACCCTGGCGGCTGCGACCGTGACGCCGGGTGCCGCGCCGACCAGTCCGGCGCCGCCGAGTCCGGCGCAGCTGGCGGAGCTGTCAGGGGCGTTCGCGATGACGGCGAGCGTGCACGACCCCGAGGCCGAGGCCGACGGGCAGGCCACCGGTGAGCGGCCCGCGGGGCACGGCAAGGACGAGCCCGACCATGACCACGATCACCACCACCACGAGCCCCACCATCATCACCACCATCACGACGAGGTGGTCTCCGAGCGCGGCCTGCGTGGCCTGGTCGGCGGCGGGGCGTCGCAGGTGAGCGTGTCGGCGGCGATGCGGGCCCGGGACGCGGCCCGCCCCACCGACGAGGACCTCGCGGCCGCCGACCGTGACCTGCAGATCATCCGCCGCGGCTGGGTGCCCCGCGAGGAGCTGGCCCGCCCCGGCCATCGCCCCCGCACCTGACGGCGACGCCGGCCGGACCTGACAGCGGAGCCGGCATGACAAGCGCCAGCCGGACAAGCGTCGGCCGGACAAGCGCCGGCCGGACAAGCGCCGGCATGACGAAGGCGGGACGGATCAGTCCGGCAGGGGCGGCAGGACGCGGGTGGTGTCGTACTCGAAGACCTGCGCGATGCGCCGGGCGTGCCGCTCGTTGCCCGAGAAGGCCGTCGACAGGAACGCCGTCACGAGGGACGTGGCCTCGTCGAGGGTGTGCTGGCGGGCGCCGATGGCGACGATGTTCGCGTCGTTGTGCTCGCGGCCGAGGCGGGCCGTGTCCAGGTTCCACGCGAGGGCGGCCCGCACGCCGGGGACCTTGTTGGCCGCGATCTGCTCGCCGTTGCCGGACCCGCCGATGACGACGCCGAGGCTGCCGGGGTCGGCGACGACGCGGGCGCCGGTGTGGAAGCAGAAGGCCGGGTAGTCGTCGTCGGGGTCGAACTTCGCCGGGCCGACGTCGACGACCTCGTAACCCTGCAGCCCCAGTGCGCCGACCAGGTGCACTTTCAGCTCGTAGCCGGCGTGGTCCGAACCAAGATAGACGCGCATACCGGAAAGTCTGTCAGAACTGGATCAGGCCGAGGCAGGAACCCACCACCAACGCCACGCCGACGAAGAGCAGCCCCGAGATCCATCCGGCGGTGGCGCCGCCGGTGAGGCGCCAGTGCCGCCGCCGGTCCCAGACGAGGGCGGCGGCGGCGAAGGCGCCGATACCGATGGCGGCGACCATGGCCGCGATGAAGATCCGCATGTGCACACCCCAGGCCGAAGACGAAACGGCCTAGTGTCTACCACGATCGGGTGACGCTATGACAATTGGGCGACGACCAGCCCGGCCCGGGCCTTCGGGGTGAACCAGGTGCTCTTGCGGGGCATCTTCTGCCGGGCGAGGTTGACCGCGACGAAGTCCTCGACGGTGACCGGGGCGATGAGCACCGCCAGCTCGGCGCGGCCCGCGTCGACCTCGCCGCGCAGCCACGACGCCGGGTAGTCGCCGCCGACGTAGGTGATGCGCTTGTCGCCCGGGTCGAGTCCGAGGGTCTCGGCGAAGAGCCGGCGCTCGACGAGGGCGTGGTCGAGGTTGTCCACGACGCCGCCGTCCGGGTCCCGGGGCAGCTCGACGGACCAGGCCCCGTCCCGGGTGTACAGGTGGACCCGCCCGCCGGTCGAGGGGATCTCGGCCGCGTCCAGGGCGGCGCCGGAGAAGGAGACGTCGGCGGGCAGCTCGGAGACGAGCCGGTTGTACGGCTGGATCGCCACCGACTCGGGCGTGGTGACCACGGCGAGGAAGCGCGGGTAGCCGGCGGTCTGCGCGGCGAGGCTGCGGTGGTTGCCGTCGGCGACGACGAGCTCGCCGCCGCCGGCGAGGGCGAGGAGCCGGTCGCGGGTGGTGCCGGCGGCGACGGGCCAGATCTCGTGGCTGCGGCCGGCCGGGTCGACGTCGGTGACCACGGGCGTGCCGGCGTCGGCGCAGGCGTGGGCGAGCGCCGTGTGCAGGGCCTCGCCGTGCGCGGTCTGCAGCAGCAACACCGGCGACAGCAGGTGCTGGGTGGCCTCAGCGAGGGCGACCCGCTCGCGGACCTTCTCGATGAAGACGTCCTCGTTGCGGATGACGGCGCCGGGCTCGTCGGCGCTGGTGGAGATCTGGTCGGTGGCGACCATGCACCACAGCCCGTAGGCCCGGGCGCCGTCGGGCGCGGTGATCCGGTAGAGCACGACCACGTCGTCGGCGGCGGTGTAGTGCCCGTCGTCCTTGGCCGCCTGGAGGCGGGCCACGGCGTCCGGCAGGCTGTCGTGGAAGGAACGGCCGACGTTGCCCGGCGCCCGGTGGGGCATCTCGATGGCCAGCGCGCTGGACGGGTTGTCCGCGATGATCGCGGTGATCTCCGCGTCGTCGGCGAACTCGTCGTAGTTCTGCGCGCCGGTGCCTCCGGTGGAGAGCCAGGCGTGGGCGATCGGGTACGCAACCGTCATGAGCGAAACGGTATAGCTCAGGCGATCAGGGCCACGGCACCGGGGACGGTGCGTCCCGAAGTGGTGGACGCGCTGACCACGACCGGCGGCGCGAGCAGCGCGATCACGTCGTCGGGCAGGTCGGGCAGGTCCTGCTTCCAGGCGCGGTCCTGCACGGTCCAGCGGGTCTCGGGCGAGGTCAGCGCCGTAACGGGGACGGTGGCGGGCGGGGTGGCGGTGGCGGTGGCAGTGATCATCGTGCGGGTCCTCCGGCCTGCGGGGTGACGTTGCACACTGCGCAACGGTGCCCGGGGTGTACCGGAGTCGCACCGGCTGTGCGCATCCATTGCAAACCATGCGGGAATCGACGGCGTCGTTCTGTCGGGAATCACCAGGCAGAACCACCAGGCGAATCACCGGGCTGGGCCACCAGGGTGAACTCAGGCGGGGGCCGGCGTCACCCGGGTGAGCATCTTCACGATCCGCAGCGCGACGCCGTGCGGTTGGTGGCGGCGGAACTCGACCATGTCGGCGAGGGCGTGGATGATGCGCAGCCCTCGGCCGTTCTCGGAGTCGGTGGCCGGGTCGTCCGTCGCGGCGCCGGACTCGGCGGCCTGGACGGCCTCCATGCCGACTCCCTCGTCGACGACGTCGATCACGCACCGGTCCTCGTGGATGGTGACCGTGACCTGGTAGTCGGCGCCGAGATCGGCGTGCTGGACGGCGTTGGCGCAGGCCTCACCGACGGCGAGGCCTATGTCGTCGCGGCAGTCCCGGGTCACCGAGAACACCCCGAGGGCGGCGTCCAGGACCCGGCGGGTGAGCGGGACGGTGGAACGATCGCGCGGCAACGACAAACTCAGCCGGATTTCCATGCCCACGGGCCCTGCCCCCTTCTCGTCACTGCCCGAACGTCGTACAGCCGTGATTCCCCGGCATACGGTGGCAGAAACGACTGCCGTCATATAGCGAAGTACGCATAAGATGTCGGGCATGGGTCACGACCACGATCACGACCACCACCACGCCCCGCCGGCGGACGCCGACCGGCGGCTGCTGGGCCTCGCGCTGGTGCTGATCACCGGCTTCATGGCGGTCGAGGTCACGGTGGGCCTGCTGGTCGACTCGCTGGCCCTGCTCTCCGACGCCGCGCACATGTTGTCGGACGCCGCCGCGATCGCCCTGGCCCTGTTCGCGACCCGGCTCGCGGCCCGGCCACCGTCAGGTGGGTACACCTACGGCCTGAAGCGCGCCGAGATCCTGTCCGCGCAGGCCAACGGGCTGACACTGCTGCTGCTCGCGGCCTGGATCACCTACGAGTCGGTGGTGCGGCTGATCCACCCGCCCGCGGTCGGCGGCGCCGCGGTCCTGGTGACGGCCGTCGCGGGCATCGCCGTCAACCTGCTCGTGGTGTGGATCCTCGGCCGGGCGAACCGCTCCAGCCTCAACGTGGAGGGTGCCTTCCAGCACGTGCTGACCGACCTGTTCGCGTTCGTCGCGGCGGCGCTGTCCGGCCTGGTCGTGCTGCTCACCGGCTTCCACCGGGCGGATGCGATCGCGTCGCTGGTGGTGGCGGCGCTCATGGTGCGCTCGGGGCTCGGGCTGGTCCGCGACTCGGGCCGGATCTTCCTGGAGGCGGCGCCGGCGGGGATGGACCCGGCGGCCCTGGGCCGCGAGCTGTGCGGCGTGCCGGGCGTCGTGGAGCTGCACGACCTGCACGTCTGGCAGGTCACCTCGGGCTATCCGGCGCTGTCCGCGCACGTGCTGGTGGCGCCGTCCGGCGACTGCCACGCGGTGCGTGAGGCGATCGAGGCGCGGCTGCGGGAGCGGTACTCGATCGAGCACACCACCCTGCAGGTCGACCACACGCTCGACGCGAAGCACTGCGTGGACTCACACGGTGCCTCCTACAAGGGTTCGGGCTGACTCGACCCGCCGGGTCGCGACCCGCTCTGCCACGAACGACAGGAACGGCACCGTGCCGGCCAGCAGCACCAGCGCCGTGAAGCCGAGCTTCCACTTGGCACGGCGGGCGAGGTCGGCGGCCAGCACGAGGTAGGCCATGTACAGGAAGCCGTGCGCGGAACCGACCAGCGCCACGATCGTGTCGTCGCCGGTCGTGTACTTCAGCACGGTGCCGACGGTGAGCACGATCAGCAGCACGCCGACGATCCAGGCGATGACCCGGAAGCGGGTGAGAGCGTTCTTCAACGGCACAGGGAACCTCATCCGGGGAAGTCGCCGGGGCGGCGGGTGGGATCGGCGGCGAGCCAGGCCAGCATGCGGTTGTACTCGGCCAGCTGCGGGTCGTCGTCAGCGGCGGGCGGGGGCGCGGCGGTGGGCGCGGCCCGCGGGCGCAGCGGCTCCTGCGTCTTGACGGGCCGAGGCCCGAGGACGTCGCGAACCGCCCGCACCCACAGAAAAATCACAAACAACGCAAAAAGCGGCCATTGTACGGTGTAAGCCCAGCTCAGCATGTTGCCGGCGGCGGCCCGCTGGTACTGCCACCAGCCGGCGAGCAGGCACACAGCCACCCCGGCGAGCGCCAGGACATGCCAGAGTACCCACCGGGGAGTCAGAAACCGCCGCACAGGTAGGCAGCCTACCTCTCGCGAATCAGTCGAAGACCGGGCCCACGTCGCGGGTGCGCTTGATCTCGTAGAAGCCCGGGGTGCCGGCGACCAGCAGCGTGCCGTCCCACAACCGCCCGGCGGCCTCACCCTTCGGCCGTGGCGTGACGACCGGGCCGAAGAACGCGATGAGGTTGCCGTCCGGACCGGGCACGTGGATCACGGGCGTGCCGACGTCCATGCCCACCGGGTTCATCCCGGCGAAGTGGCTCTCCCGCAGCTGCTCGTCGAACTCGGTGGAGTCCGCGTACTCGGCCAGCTGCGCCGGCAGGCCGGCGTCGGTGAGGGCACCCTCGTACAGCTCGGGGTTGAGCTCCTGCTGCTCGTGGTGGATCCGGGTGCCGAGCGCGGTGTACAGCGGCCGCAGCACGTCGTTGCCGAACTTCTGCTCGGCGGCAATCGCGACGCGAACCGGCCCCCAACCCTTGGCCAGACCCTCTTTGTATCGGGCCGGCAGATCGTCGCGGCCCTCGTTGAGAATCGACAGACTCATGACGTGGAACCGCACGTCAACTGGGCGGACCTGCTCCACCTCAAGGAGCCAGCGGGAGGTGATCCAGGCCCACGGGCACCGCGGGTCGAACCACATGTCTGCGATGATGCGCTCTGCTGCCATGGCGGCGGCACCTCACTTCAGGGAAGCACGCGGGAAACGCTACTGAAAGAGTCGAGAATACGATTCGATCCTTACGCAGCGTTGGCTGCCCCTGCCAGTCGGGCAGCGGGTGACCTGAGCCACTCCTCCGTTGTGCGCCGTGGACATGGAAGACTCAGAGATGGCGCCGTCGACGGGGACGGACACAGCGAACGACAGGAGACGACACGTGGCCGGTGTACGCAACCTACGCCAGGTTGAGGCGGTCGACCGGGCCCGCCTGCTCGACGTTGCGGCGTACGACATCAGTCTCGACCTGACGGACGGCGCCGGCTACCCAGGTGAGGGCACGTTCCGCACGACCACCGAGGTGCGGTTCGCGTGCGCCGAGCCGGGCGCCGACACCTTCATCGAGCTGGCGGTCACGACGGTGCTCAGCGCGACGCTCAACGGCGTCGCCCTCGACACGTCGGACTGGACCCCGCAGACCGGGCTGCGCCTGCCCGGCCTCGCCGCCGAGAACGTGCTGGTCGTCGAGGCCGAGGGCACCTACTCCACGACCGGGCAGGGGCTGCACCGCAGCGTCGACCCCGTCGACAAGGAGGTGTATCTCTACAGCCAGTTCGAGACGACCGACGCGCAGCGGGTCTACGCCTGCTTCGACCAGCCCGATCTGAAGGCGAGCTTCACCTTCCACGTGACCGCGCCGGCGCACTGGCGGGTCATCTCCAACATGCCGCCGCAGCGGCGCGACGGCCTCACCGTGCACTTCCCGCCCACGCCGCGGATGAGCACCTATGTCACGGCGATCTGCGCCGGGCCGTATCACGAGGTCCGCGACACCCACGACGGCATCGACCTGGGCGTCTTCTGCCGCCAGTCGATGAAGCAGTACCTCGACGCCGACGACATCCTGCTCATCACCAAGCAGGGGTTCGACTTCTTCCACGAGGAGTTCGGCATCCGGTACCCGCTGCCGAAGTACGACCAGGTGTACTCGCCTGAGTTCAACGCCGGCGCGATGGAGAACTTCGGCTGTGTGGTGCACGCCGAGCAGCACTACATCTTCCGCTCGCCGGTCACCGACTTCGAGTACGAGCAGCGCGCCAACACGATCCTGCACGAGCTGGCCCACATGTGGTTCGGCGACCTCGTCACCATGCGCTGGTGGGACGACCTGTGGCTCAACGAGTCGTTCGCCGAGTGGGCGAGCCACTGGTGCAACACCCGCGCGACCCGCTTCACCGACGCGTGGACGACGTTCCTGTCGATCCGCAAGAACTGGGGCTACCGGCAGGACCAGCTGTCCTCCACCCACCCCGTCTACTGCGAGATGCCCGACGTCGAGGCGGTCGAGGTCAACTTCGACGGCATCACCTACGCCAAGGGCGCCAGCGTCGTGAAGCAGCTGGTCGCCTATGTCGGGATCGACCCCTTCCTCACCGGGCTGCGCGCGTACTTCCAGCAGCACCAGTGGGGCAACGCCACCTTCGACGACCTGCTGTCGGCGCTGGAGGCCGCCTCCGGCAAGGAGCTGCGCAAGTTCGCCGCGCAGTGGCTGGAGACCGCCCAGGTCAACACCCTGCGCCCGGAGCTGACGATCGCCGCCGACGGCACCTACGAGCAGGTCGTCGTGCTGCAGGAGGCGCCCGCCGCGTACCCGACGCTGCGCACCCACCGCATCGGCATCGGCCTGTACGACGTGGTCGGCGGCGCCCTGGTCCGCCGCGAGCTCATCGAGGCCGACGTCGACGGCGAGCGCACCGAGATCACCACCCTCGCCGGCCGCCGCGCCGCCGACGTCCTGCTGCTCAACGACGACGACCTGACCTACGCGAAGCTGCGCCTCGACCCCCGCTCGATGGACACCGTGTCCGACCACATCCTCGGCATGGACAACTCGCTGGCCCGGGCCCTGGTGTGGACCGCGGCGTGGGACATGGTCCGCGACGCCGAGCTGGCGGTGCGCGACTACATCAAGCTGATCGCGTCCGGCCTGCCCGCCGAGCGCGACATCAACCTGGTCACCGCCACCATCCGGCAGGCGCAGTCGGCCCTGGTGTTCTACGCCGACCCGGCCTGGGCACCGACGGGCTGGCACGTCCTGGCCAACACCGCCCGGACCGCCCTGCGCGACGCCGAGCCCGGCAGCGGCTTCCAGCTCGCGTGGGCGCGCTCGTTCGCGGCTGCCGCCCGTACCCCCGACGACCTGGCGATTCTGACGGGCTGGCTGGACGGCGTGGACGTCCCCTCGGGCCTCACCATCCAGGCCGACCTGCGCTGGGGCATCCTGCACGCGCTGATCGCCAACGGCGCCGCCGACCCGGCCCAGATCGAGGCCGAGCTCGACCGCGACCGTACCGCCAGCGGCGAGCGCCAGGCCGCCCTCGCCCGGGCCCTCATCCCCACCCCGGCGTCGAAGGCGGAGACCTGGCGCCGGCTGGTCGAGGACCACCACCTGCCCAACTGGCTGCAGCGCTCGATGCTGCAGGGCTTCCAGCACTCTGCGCAGGTCGCCCTCACCGCGCCGTTCCTGCCGGCGTTCTTCGACGCCCTCATGCCGGTCTGGGAGCACCGCGACTCCGAGCCGGCCGCGGAGTTCGTCGAGCTGGGGTACCCGTCGTTCCAGGTGAGCGAGGACACGGTCGCCCGGACGGAGGCGTGGCTCGCCGAGCCTGGCCGCCCGGCGCCGCTGCGCCGCCTGGTCGGCGAGGGCCGCGACGGCATCGTGCGGGCGCTCAAGGCCCGCGCCAAGGACGCCGCCGCCGGCTGATCACGGCACCGCCACCGGGGCCCGCGTGACGCGGGCCCCGGTGGTTTTTGTGCCCGGCGCCCGACAGACGACGGCGCGCGGCGGACTTCCCGATCGGGAGCCTGCCGCGCGCCGTCGATGCGCTCTGTGCGGGTGTGACTGGCTGGTGCCGGCCGGCGTGGTCGGCGAGCTGTGACAGGCCGGCGATGAAACCGCCGGCTCGGAGCGGGTGTGGCTAGTGCCGGCCGGCGTGGTCGGCGAGCTGCGACAGGCCGGCGACGAGACCGCCGGCGAGGTCGCCGCCGCCGAAGGCCGCCGCCATCGACAGGGCAGCCAGCTTCGCCGCGCGGTCGGGAAGGCGGCGACGGGCCTCGCCGCCGGTGACGATCTCCAGCACCCGCTGGTTGGGCGAGACCGCGATGAGCACCGAGTGCGGCGGGTCGGCGAGCTGGCCGTGCAGCCGCTCGGCGTGGCCGCGCACCGGCTCGTCGAGGTCGCCGACGTAGATGCTGAAGGTCAGGCCGGTCGAGGAGTCGGCCAGGCGCAGCGCCTCATCGAGGCGCAGCAGCTGGCGCGTGGTGAACGGGCCGTTGAGGACCTCGGGCTGGCCCTTCAGGCCGGGCAGGTTACCACCGGTCACTTGCGCCTCCCATGACGTGCGGCTGCGTCCGCTCGCCGGACCATTCGGTCACGACGGGCGCGCCTGCGGTCAGTTCGGCCCGCCGCGCACCGGTGAGTTCGCGGGCCTTCGCCGTCTCGGTCACCTGCTCGGGCACGGACAGGAACCAGACCGGCGTGAACTCGAACGGCCGGCCGGGCCGGTAACGCTTGCTGCGCCGGGCACCCCCGGCGTAGCTGGCGGCCACGATGAGCGCGATGACCGCGACCGGAATGCCGGCGAAGATCAGCGTCGTCTCGATGATGGACAAGCTCAACGCCCCCAGGCGTCGGAGGGACTAAAAGACCGGCTTCACGTTAGCTGGCCCTGATGACCAGCGCGTTGCCGGGGGGGTATTGCGATCTTCGGCGGAAGATACCGTCTCTTCCATGGACCTCAGCCGCCAGTATGCCGAAACGCGCGACGCACAGGATCCGATCGGTCGCTTCCGTCCGCGTTTCCACATCCCGGACGAGCAGCTCGTCTACTTCGACGGCAACTCGCTCGGCCGGCTGCCGCTCGCCACCAGGGGCCGGCTGCTCGACGCGATCGAGCGGGAGTGGGGCGGCGAGCTGATCCGTGGCTGGGACACGTGGATCGATCTGGCCGGACGCGCCGGTGACGTGATCGCCGAGGGGGTCCTGGACGTCGCGCCGGGCGAGGTGATCCTGTCGGATTCGTCCAGCGTGAACCTGTTCAAGCTGGCGTCCGCCGCGCTCGACGCGAGCCCGGGCCGGCGGGTCGTGGTGACCGACGACGACAACTTCCCCACCGACCGGTACGTCCTGGAAGGGCTGGCCGCGGCCCGGGGCCTGCAGCTGCGGGTGGTGCCGACCGACATCGACGAGGGCATCGACCCGGGGCGGATCGCCGCCGCCCTGGACGACGACGTCGCCCTCGTGTGCCTGTCGCACGTGGCGTACCGGTCCGGCGCGCTCGCCGACATGGTGGCGATCACCACTGCCGCGCACCGGGTGGGGGCCCTCACACTGTGGGATCTGTGCCACTCCGCGGGGTCCGTGCCGGTGCCGCTGCGGCAGTCAGGAGCCGATCTGGCCGTCGGGTGCACGTACAAGTACCTCAACGCCGGACCTGGTGCCCCGGCGTTCCTGTTCGTCCGGCGGGACCTGCAGCCGCGGCTGCGCCAGCCGATCTGGGGCTGGTTCGGCCAGCGGGACCAGTTCGCGATGGGCGCGGGCTACGACCCGGTCGAGTCGATCGAGCGGTTCCAGGTCGGCACGCCGCCGGTGCTCGGCGGCTACGCGGTGCTCGAGGGCGCCCGGATCACCGCGGAGGCGGGCGTGGCGAACCTGGCCGCCAAGAGCGTCGAGCTGCTGCGGTACACCCTCGAGCTCAACGACGCGTGGCTCGGCGACCGGCTGACCCTGGCGACGCCGAGGGACCCGGCCCGGCGCGGGTCGCACCTGACGTTCCACCACCCACAGGCGTGGCAGATCTGCCAGGCACTGAAGGCGGCCGGGGTCATCCCGGACTTCCGGACCCCGCAGCGGCTGCGGATCGGCCTGGCGCCGCTGTACACCCGCTTCGTGGACGTGTGGGAGGGCATGGCGAGGCTGCGGGACATCGTCACCAGCGGCTCGTTCGAGGCGTTCGAGCCGGCGCTGGGGCGGGTGACCTGAGCCACCCACCCGGCAGGCGGCGCGTCAGGCGGCCAGCTGCTGGCCGTCCATCGGCACGTCGAGCCAGTCCGCCCAGCGCGGGTCGGGGGTGCGGTGGCCGAGGACCCGCCAGGCGACGCCCTTCGGCGCGTGCGGGGTGGCAAGCAAACGCCAGCCGAGCTCGGCTGGCGTCTTGTCGCCCTTGGTGTGGTTGCAGCGGGCGCAGGCGGCGACCACATTGTCCCAGGCGTGCCGCCCGCCGCGGCTGCGTGGCATCACGTGGTCGATGGTCTCCGCCGGGCCGCGGCAGTAGGCGCACCGCCAGCCGTCGCGGGCGAAGATGCCCCGGCGGGACAGGCCTATGTGCGTGCGGTACGGCACGCGGACGTAGCGTGTGAGCCTGACCACGGAGGGGACCGGCAGCTCGTTCATCGCACTGTGCAGGATGCCCTCACCGTCGGCGACGGTGACCGCCTTCGCGGTGAGGACCAGGATGGTGGCACGTCTGACAGACACGACACACAGCGGCTCGTAGGTGGCATTCAGAACCAGCGCACCCGATACTCGTGCGGGTCGTATGTCAGGCATCGCCGTCCCCCTAGTGCGTGAAGGAAACTCCCTGGAGAAGGTCTGTGTGGCGGGCCACCGAGGTGGCGGTCCGTGCGCTAATCGTCCCTGATAGATCCTCGGATTGCACGTACTATTTGCGGCCGGCGGGTGAACCTTCGCCCGCCCGCAATGTGGTTTGTGCGGACTTCCCCCGGTTCGCGTCGTTTGCAAGGAGAATTTGTTGAGCAGCGTGCTCGCCCTGTCGCCGCAGCAGGCGCCCGAACCGACGCCGAGCTGCTCCGACAACGGCTTCTGCGCGTTCGTGTACGAGCAGACCAAGATCACCTGGCTGGCGGAGAGTAGCTACTGGATCCTGGTCAAGCCGCTGACCATCGTGATGATCATCGTCCTGGCATTCCTGATCCGGGCGATCATCCACCGGGCGATCGACCGCCTGATCAAGCACACCGTCTCGGAGAACGAGACCGGCGGCTCACTGCTGCGCCCGCTGCGCCGGCGGCTGCCCAACGCGCTCACCGCGCCGTGGGAGCGGCGCAACCAGCGGGCCCGGGCGCTCGGCTCGGTGCTGCGCAGCATCGCCTCGGCGGTGGTGTTCAGCATCTCCACGATGCTGGTGCTCGGTGAGCTCGGGCTCAACCTCGGCCCGCTGCTGGCCAGCGCGGGCATCGCCGGCCTGGCGATCGGCTTCGGCGCGCAGAATCTCGTGAAGGACTTCATCGCCGGGCTGTTCATGCTGCTGGAGGACCAGTACGGCATCGGTGACGTGGTCGACATCGGCGAGACCGTCGGCACCGTCGAGGCGGTCGGGCTGCGGATCACCACCATCCGCGACGGCGCCGGCGTCGTCTGGTACGTGCGCAACGGCGAGATCGTCCGCGTCGGCAACAAGAGCCAGGGCTGGGCCGTGGTCAACATCGACGTACCGGTCGGGTTCGTGGCGATCGACCAGGCCACCGCGGTGCTGCGCGACGCCGCCGCGACCGTCGCCGACGACCCCGACTTCGCCGAGGACCTCATCGACCCGCCGAGCGTGCTGGGCGTCGAGCAGCTCACCGCCGAGGGCGCGGTGCTGCGCACGACGGTGAAGACGTCGACCGAGGCGCAGTGGCGGGTCGGCCGCGAGCTGCGGCGCCGGCTGACCGAGGCGCTGGAGAAGGCGGGCATCGCCGCACAGATCAACGCCTCGCGGATGTTCATCCGCCCTCCGGCCGACAGCAGTGCCGGCGCGGAGACCGGCCCGGGCGGCCCGACCTGAGGTTCCTTCGGTGGACGCCACCACGACTCTTTTGTCCGATCTTGCGGTCAGTTGCGGCCAGCCCACTGGGTAGGGTCGCGCATCGGGTGGCTAGTCGGTTATCGTCCGTTCGTTCAGGTGCACCGCTGCACAATGTCCCGGTCCGGCGCCGTCCGACCCCTCCCGACGCCGGAGCAGACCGGTCTGGCCGCGCCCGCGAACGTTCGACGCCGCTGTCGTGACCGATGGAAAGGGGGCTCCGCCGGTGTCCGACCCCGACGAGTCCGCCGACCGCCCGGCTGGCGCACGGGAGGTCCTCGCCGACCGCGAGTACCGTGCCGTGTTCGCCGCCAGCGCCCTGTCGTGGTTCGGTGACAGCACCGCGCGGGCCGCTGTCATCGCGCTGGTCTATCTGCGCACCGAGTCGCCGATCGCGTCGGCGGCCGCGTTCGCGATCAGCTACCTGCCGTGGCTCGGCATCGGCGCCGTGCTTTCCGCGATCACCGAGCGCCACTCCTACCGCAAGATCATGATCTTGTCGGACCTGATCCGGCTGGGCGTCATGACCGCGCTCGCCGTCTTCGGCGGCCTGCCCGTCGTCGCGCTGATCGGGCTGCTGTTCATCAGCGCACTGCTCAGCCCCCCGTTCGACAGCGCCCGCTCGGCCCTGCTGCCGCGCATCCTGCAGGGCGAGCGGTACGTGACCGCGCTGACCATGCAGCGCACGGCCGGCCAGTTCGCCCTCATCCTTGGCTACGCGGCCGGCGCCGCGCTCACCGCCGTCGACGCGCGCTACGCACTGCTGCTCAACGCCGCCAGCTTCGGGGTGTCCGCCCTGCTGGTCGCCGTCCGGGTGAAGGAGCGCACGCCGAGCCTGACCGCCGACAAGCGCACCAACCTGATGCGCGAGACCGTCGAGGGCTACACGGTGGTGTTCCGCTCCCCCGTGATGCGCTCGATCGCCCTGGTCGTGTTCTGCGGCGTCTGCTTCGGCGTGGTCCCCGAGGGCCTCGCCGCCGCGTGGTCCGCCGACCTGGCGGGCCGCCCCAACGCCGTCTACCTCGGCACGATCATGGTCGCCGCGGCGGTCGGCTTCGTCGCCGGCAGCATCGTGATGACCTGGCTGGTCAAGCCGCAGCGGCGCAACGCGTACATCCGGCCGTTCGCGCTCATCACGCCCCTGGCGCTGGTGCCCGCCCTGTTCGACCTCAACATCTACGGCGTCGTGGCGATGACGCTGATCTCCGGCGCGGCGCTGTCGGGCACGCTGCCGGTCACCAACAGCCTGTTCGTGCAGGTGCTGCCGCCGGCGTACCGGGCGCGCGCGTTCGGCGTGATGCAGAGCGGCGTCCATCTGGTGCAGGGCGGCGCGATCCTGTTCACCGGCTGGCTGGCCAGCCACTACCCGCTACCGGGGGTCGTCGGTTACTTCGCGATCGCCGGCGTGGTGGTCATGGCGGTGATCGTCGCCACCTGGCCTGCGCAGGCCACGATCGCCGACGCGATCGCCGCCAACAAGGTGCGCGTGGCCGCCGACGAGCACTCCTCCGCGCCCGGCTCCGGCAACAACTTCGGCGAGGACTTCGGCGAGGTCACCATCGACCTGGGCCGCGCGCCGCTGCCGACCCGCCGCCCGCGCCCGACGCCGGGGCCGGCCCAGCGCCGGGCGCCGGTCACCGACCCGGCGGAACGCACGGTCGACCTCACCGAGCGCACCGCGGAGCTCGGTCCGCTCCCGCCGCGCTCCTTGAGCCACGGTCGCGGCATAGTTGACGGGTGACGTCCACCGCGAACTTCTACGAGCTCGTCGGCGGCGAGCCGACGTTCCGCAAGCTGGTCGATGAGTTCTACGCCGGCGTGGCCGAGGATCCGATCCTGCGGCCCATGTATCCGGAAGAGGACCTCGGGCCGGCCAACGAGCGGTTCCGCCTCTTCCTGATCCAGTACTGGGGTGGCCCCGGCACCTACTCGGAGACCCGCGGCCACCCGCGGCTGCGGATGCGGCACGCGCCGTTCGTGGTCGGGCCGGCGCAGCGTGACGCGTGGCTGCGGCAGATGCGCCGGGCGGTCGACGCGATCGCACTGGAGCCTGAGCACGAGGCCGTGCTGTGGGAGTACCTGGAGCGCGCCGCCCACTTCATGGTCAACGCCCCGGAGGACGAGCCGGCCGGCGGAATCGGACAGATCGTGTCTTAAGTAACTTTCCTTCGTTAGTGGTGTATGCGCCCCATGTTGGGCGCTTCCCCTGCACTGACGAAGGAGCCGCACGTATGCGCCGACGATTGATCGCCGCCGCCGCAACCGCACTGGCCGCGATGGCGGTCGCCATCCCCGCCTCGGCGGCGCTGAACCATGCCACGACGGTGTCGACGAACCCGGTCGACTACACCCCGAACGTCCTGGATGGCGAGGTGCGCGCGTTCGCGCTCGTCGGCGACGTGGTCGTGGTCGGCGGCGACTTCACCACCGTGGTGCCGGCCGGCAGGAAGGCCAAGCTCAAGCGCAAGAACATCTTCGCGTACCGGTCGACCACCGGCGAGATCCTGCCGTTCGCACCCGAGGCCGACGACGTGGTCCTGTCGCTGGCGGCCGGGCCGAACAACACGGTGTACGCGGGCGGGGCGTTCAAGAAGATCGGCGGCGGCGCGCAGCGCGGCATCGCCCAGCTCAGCCTGGCCGACGGGCAGCGGGTCCCGGCGTTCACCGGCGAGGTCAACTGGGGTGACACCCGCAGCCTCGTCACGTTCGGCCCGTGGCTGTACGCGGCCGGCTCGTTCACCGCGATCGGCGGCCAGAAGCGGGCCGGGCTGGCCCGGCTCAACGCCACCAGCGGCTGGGCCGACACGACCTTCGACGCGAAGCTCGCCGCGCCGAACCTGACCCGGGTCAAGCTCGAGGACATGGCGATCAGCCCCGACGGCTACCGCCTCGCCGCCGTCGGCGCGGTCGAGCAGGCGTTCGGCCAGTACCGGGCCCAGGTCGTCGTGATCGAGAACGCGGCCAACGCGGCCCGGCTCGCCGACTGGTACACCGACGTCTACACCAAGCCCTGCCGGGCCGGGTTCGAGACGTACCTGCGCGGCATCGACTTCGACCCGACCGGCACCTACGCGACGATCGTCTCGACCGGCCGCAAGTGGGGCGACCACCTCATGTGCGACACCGCGGCCCGCTTCGACCTGCGCGGCACCGGCCTGCACAAGCCCATCTGGACCAACTGGACCGGCGGGGACTCGCTGTACTCGGTCGCGGACACCGGCGCCGCCGTCTACGTCGGTGGCCACCAGCGCTGGATGGACAACCCGTACGGCCGGGAGACGGCGGGCAAGGGCGCGGTCAGCCGGCCCGGCATCGCCGCGCTCAGCCCGTCCACCGGCAAGGCCACCGCGTTCAACCCGAAACGCGAGCCGCGCGGCGTCGGCGCCAGGGCCCTGCTCGCCACCCCGTACGGCCTGCTCGTCGGCTCCGACACGGAGAAGATCGGCGGCGAGTGGCACGCACGGCTGGCGATGCTGCCCGTGTAGCACCACCCGGTTCACCGGTTCGGCCCCCGCCGCACGGCGGGGGCCGTTTTTTGTCGGCCGTATCGACGCTCGACGTGCCCCGCCGCCGCCGTTACCGTCGAAGGACAGCGAGGAGGAACGATGGCACCTTCGCCCGCCTACTACGTCTGGTTCGCCAACGGCAGGCCGTACACGCTGATGCGTCCTGCCGCCGCACTCCAGCGGGTCCTGCGCGGGCACAGGCTGACCGTGTACGACTACCCGGACCAGGGACACCTGCGTGCGTCGACGCCCGAGGACCACACCCCGTTCTCCGCGACCGGCTGGCCGGTGAAGTCGGCGTTCGGGGTCGGGCACGCCCTGGATGTGATGCCCCGCACCGACACCGCGGCGGGCCGCGCGGAGAACGCGGCGATCGCCCGGCAGCTGATCAAGGACCGCGACGCCGGCGTCTCCGGCGTGCTGTGGATCAAGTACATCAACTGGACGGACGAGCGGGGCGTCTGCCGCCAGGAACGGTGGATGCCGAACCACACCACCAGGTCCTCGACGGACAAGGGGCACATCCACATCTCGGGCCGGTCGGACTGCGACAGCGACGGCCGGGCCGACGGCTACGACCCGCTCAGCGAAGGAGATCCGTTCATGGCGCTCACCGATCAGCAGCAGCAGGACCTGTGGGAGTGGATCGCCCTGCTGGTCGACCCGGGAGCCCCGGCGAACGGCCGCCCGGGAGACAGGTTCCGCTTCCCACCGCCGCTCAAGGCGCTCTCGACCAGGCTCGGCACGATCGAGGCCGCGCTGGCCGCGTCGGCACAGCGGGAGCAGGACATGCTGACCGCGCTCGCCGCGCTCGCCGCCGGCGGCACCGAGGTCGACACGGCCGCCATCATCGCCACCATCAACGCGCGCTCTTCGGACGTCATCGAGCTGCTCAACGAGCAGGCCGCCCGGATCGCCGAGCTTGAGGCCGAGCTCGAGCAGGCGCGGCAGGCCGCCGCCCAGCCCTGACCGCCGACAAAGCAGGCCGCCCGGATCGCCGAGCCGGGGCAGGCGCGGCGGGCCTCCGACACAGTTCAGCCCCGGTCCTCGGACCGGGGCTGAACTGTTTGCTACATGGGGTGACTGATGGGATTTGAACCCACGACACCCGGGACCACAACCCGGTGCTCTGCCAACTGAGCTACAGCCACCATGAACGTGCTCGCCAATAATAGGGCATGAGCACGGGGATCCGTCGACTGGGTCAGTGCGTCTGGGTGTCGGTTTCCCGGCTCAACTCCGCGGCGATCGCCTTGGCCGCCTCCACGTCCGGCCCGGGCAGCGGGACGAACAAGGTCCGGCGGTAGTACTCCAGCTCACGGATGCTCTCCCTGATGTCCGCGAGCGCCCGGTGCGCGAGGCCCTTCGGCGGCTGCCCGAAGTAGACCCGCGGGTACCAGCGGCGGCACAGCTCCTTGATCGAGGAGACGTCGATCATCCGGTAGTGCAGGTGGTTGTCCAGCCGCGGCATGTCCCGCGCCAGGAACCCCCGGTCCGTGGCGATCGAGTTGCCGCACAGCGGCGCCGTGCGCGGGTCGGGCACGTGCGTGGTGATATACCCCATGACGAGGTCCTCCGCCTCGGCCAGGGTGACCGCCGAGGCCCGCACCGCCTCGGTGAGCCCCGACTTGCCGTGCATCTCCCGCACCACGTCAAGCATGCCGTCGAGCTGCGCGTCCTCAGCGTGGATCACCACGTCGACGCCCTCGCCCAGCACGTTGAGATCCGGGTCCGTGACCAGCGCCGCGACTTCGATCAGCGCGTCCTTCCCCAGATCGAGCCCTGTCATCTCACAGTCGATCCAGACCAAAAGATCACCCACGCCCCACAGCCTAGTGTTCATCTGGCCGACTTCTCACACTCAATGACCCCTCGTTACCTTTATGCTTCGCGCACGACGCACGGCGCCCGCTCCGGGCGCTGGTCATCGGCGCCCTCCGACGTGGCGCACCTCACGTTTCCTGGTCCGCCGCCTCATCGGGGCGTGTCAGCGTGAGGTGGCGGGCTCCTCCTGCTCGTCGACCGCGACCGGCGCCCAGGTGAACTGCAACTCGATCGGCGGCAGCTTCGGCAGCGGCGGCAGCGCGACCGGCCCGGGGCCGTCGTCGAGGTCGGTGGGCGGGAGCGGACGGTCGAGCTCGGACTCGGCCAGGGCGGGTCGCTCCGCGTCATCCTGCGCAGTTCCGGTCTGCGGTACGCCGTCCGCCTCCTCACCGGGCGCCACGATGTCGTCCGTCGGGGCTGCGTCCGTCGGGGCTGCGTCCGTCGGGGCTGCGTCCGTCGGGGCTTCGACCGTCTCCGCCGCATCGGTCTGTGCCTCGGCCGTCTCCGTCGTGTCTGTCTGCGCCTGGGCTGTCGTCGTCCCGTCCGGCTGCGCTTCTTCGTTCGTCGGCTCGTCCGGCCGTGCGGCGGTGGTGGCGCGCTCGTCGGCCACCGGGACGCTCTCGTCGGCTGCCGGGACGTTCTCGTCGGTCGCCGGGGCGTTTCCGTCGGCCGTCGAGACGGTTCCGTCGGTCATCACGACGCTGATCGTGGTGGCCTGACGGTCGTCCTCGGCATCGGTCCGGCTGGTCACCGCCACCGTGACCGCCGCGTCGCGGTTCTTCGGCACGACCGGGTTGAGCAGCGCCGCGATCGGGTCCGACAGGGTTGACAGGTTACGGCGCAGGCCGGCCCGGGTGCCGCCCTTCGTCGGCTGGGACGGCAGCGTCGGCAGCACCAGCCGCTCCTCGGCCCGCCGCGGCGGCCAGGCGAGGATCAGCAGCGCCAGCAGGAACACCGCCGTGCCGAGCATGAGCAGCCCACCGGCCGTCGGCCCGAGCCACGCCGGCGCCAGCCGGGCCGTCACCGCCGCGTCGATCCCCGCGGTGCCGTCCGCGTTCATCACCACGAGCGCCAGGTGCCGCCCCCGCAGCGCCGACGGCGACCAGGTCAGCTGCGCCGCCCCGTCGACCGTGACGCTCTTCGCCAGCCAGAACACCTGCCCCGCCGGCCCCGCGCCACCGCCCGCCGCCGGCCCCGTGCCACCGCCCACCGCCGGACCCGCGGCATTCGGGTCGGCGGGGTTCGCCCCGGCGGGGTTCGCCGCGTTCGGGTCGGCACCGGTGGCGTTCGGATCGGTGCCGGCGCCGGTCGCGTTCGGGTCAGCGCCGGTCGTCCCCGTGCCCGTCGCGCCGGGGCCAGCGGCGGCCGCGTCGGGGTTCCCAGCGGTAGCGTCGGGGTTCCCGGCGGCCGCGTTCGAGTCGCCGGTGGTCGCATTCGGATCACCGGCGGCCGTGTTCGGGTCGCCGGCAGTCGCGCCGGGGTCGCCGCCGACCGTGTCCGGGTCGCCGGTCGACGTGTCCGGTCCGGACGTGGCGCCGGGGTTTCCCACGCCCGGCTCGCCGGAGGCGGCGGCCTGCGCCCCGGCGCCGGGGTCGCCCTGCCGGCCGGCGCTCGCCGCGGCGGCGCGGGTCTCGACCTCGGTCAGCTCGACGGGCAGCGGACCGCGGGCCAGCCGCACCCGCGACACCTGCGCCTGGACCTGCCCGCCGAGGTACCGCTGCACCGCCGTGTCCTCCGCCAGCCCGATGAACAGAGGGCCGCCGGAGCCGACCGCCGACAGGCTGAGCGTCGTCTGCCCACCCCGCGCGAACGGCGCGTCGGCTCGCAGCAGCGCGTCGATGTCCGGCACCACCACCGCACGCCCACTGGAACGCAACCGCTCCAGCCGCGCCGTGAACGTGTCGTCACCGGCACGATGCTCCATGGCCACCCAGAGTCCGCCACCGGCAAGCGCCACCGGCACCGCGATGAGCAGCAGCAGCGCGCCGACACCTGCCCGAACCAGACGCACGACCATGGCAGCGGCCCCTTCCCCCAGCAATCCGAAGCCGACAATACCGCCAAAAATCCGCCTAATTACCTTCTTTCCACCAAACCCGCTGATCGACGCCGAATTCCCCGCCTACGCGCCAGATCGGCCGTGTGCAATACAGCGACCCCGTCATCCGAGACCCACAAGACCCCACTCGGCAGACCGCGCAGCCCCGCCGAACCCGACCACCGCCGGGCACCGCCAAAGGCACCCACCGCGAGACGCCACTGACGCCCGCCACCAACCTGACCACCGCCAGGCACCGCGAAGACATCCACCGCGAGACACCACCGAAGACCCCGGCGAGGCAGCCCCGGACGCAGCAACCGCACAGCGCCGTCGCCGACCCGGACACCACCGCCCGAATCCCACGACGCCCCGCCCCCACCGAATACGCAAAAGGCGCATCAGTCCTCAGACGAACAAGACGCCAACCACACGCCGACCCGCCGCCCGGCCCGGGCACACCGCCGGCCCGGACTCGCCGACCCAGCCGGACAACGCCAGTTGCGCCGGAGCCGCCAACCGAGCCAGACCCGCCGGATGCCGGCTGAGAGCACGCCACTCCCCAAACATCAGCCCCGGATCGGCACCTGCACGGCGATCGTCGTCTGGTTCAGTTCGTCGACCCGGACGGTGAACTTCAGCTCCCACGTCCCCGCCGGCGTCAGCGTCACCGAACCCGACGCGTGGTCCGGCGTGATCGCCAGCGTCGGCACCACGATCGGCTCGATGCCCTTCGACGGCAGCGCCGCCGTCGCCTTCCACTCCGCGACCGACTGCGGTCCCGAGCCGTCGGGCTTCATCGCGTACAGGTGGACGGTGTTCGGCCCGACCCGCCCCGGCGACACGTCAACCTCGAGCTTCACCAGGTTGGTCGTGACCGTCGTGCTGAACGGCCCCTGGGCCGCGTTGTCCCCCGCCTGCGCGCTGCGGGCCGGAGTCGTCTGCACCAGTACCGACGTGAACCCCAGCACGACGACGGCGATCAGCACCTCGATCATGACGGCGCGGCGCAGCCGCAGCCGGTCGGCGGGTTCGGCCGGCGGCGCGTCCACCAGCTCGTCCTCGTCCTCAGCCTCGTCGTCGTCGGCCGTGGCGGGCGCGGGCGTGAAGCGCCGATTGGTGATCCGCCGCGAGTACGCCGCGACGCCCAGCACCACGGCCAGCAGCCCGACCTTGATCATGACGAGGCGCCCGTACGTGGTGCCGGTCAGCGCGTCGACGGTGCCGATCTCCACGAGGGCCTGCGCGGTGCCGGCGAGGACGAGCACGGTGATCGCCAGCATCGCCCACCCCGACCAGACCGGCACGATGGCCGTGAGCTCGCGGGTGTCGGCGCGGCGCAGCAGGAACGCGAACAGCATCACCAGGCCGCCGAGCCACACCGACATCGCGGCGAGATGCGCGGCGTCGGCGACGACGGTGAGCGTCGGCACCGGCGAGGCGCTCGGGTGCCCGGAGATCGGCCAGGTGGCGAGGCCGACCACGCCGAGGATGACCAGCAGCGTCTGGTCGATCTTGCCGGCGCGCCCGGCGATCAGGGGGCGCAGCAGCACCGCGACGGCGACCGCGACCGCGACCCGGATCAGGTGTGCGGCGCCGAACGGGGTGCCGAGCACGTCCCGGGTCGCCGTCGAGGACACGTCGAAGAGGGTCGTGCCGGACGTGTACGGGATCTGCAGGTACAACTCGAGCACCGCGCCGATGGCCAGCAGGCCGGCACCCGTCAGCGCCACCCTGCCGGGGTCGCGGGCGGACAGCCGGCGCGGCCACAGGGCGAACAGCACGAGGGTCGGGCCGACCAGCAGGACCAGGCCGGCGAAGCCGATGAAACGGGCGCCGGACATCGCGTTCTTCACCAGGGCGTCGGTCTTGACGTCGGCGCCGGTGTCGGCTTCGCCGGGCACGGCGGAGACCTGCCCGTAGGAGAAGCTGTAGCCGCCGCTCACGGGGTGGCTGTCCGCGGAGATGACCCGGTAGCTGACCAGATACGTGCCCTTGGGCCCGTCCGCCTTGAGCGGGATGACGAGCTCGGTGTCGCGCGCGACGGGCTTACCGGCGTCGGCGCGGGTGCCGTCAGGTGCGGTGACCCGGATCTTGTCGGCGACGATCCGCACGGGCTCGCTGAACGTGAGCGTGATCTCGCCGGGCAGCTGGTCCACGACACTGCCGGCGACCGGAGCGGTGCGCTCCAGGAGCGCGTGCGCGCTGGCGGGCGCGGCAGGCAGCACCAGGGTCAGCAACGCTCCGAAGAGCGCCGCCAGGGCAATGGACCATGAGCGGCGGGTCATGCCGACCATGATTTCGCGCTTTTGGCGCCGATGCCGCTGCGGGGGTCAGGTTTATACGATGCGTCACGGTGCATGGACGTACCGCTATCCGGCGCCATCGCTGCCACACTCGCGCGATAGAGTGCCGGACCATGACGACGACACGCCTGGAGCCAGGTGACACGGCTCCCGAGTTCACGTTGCAGACGGATCGCGACGAGCCCCTGTCGCTCGCCGACCTCCGGGGCCGCAAGGTCGTCCTCTACGCCTATCCCGCGGCGATGACGCCCGGCTGCACCAAGCAGGCGTGCGACTTCCGTGACAATCTCGCCTCGCTGAAGGCGGCGGGCTACGAGGTGATCGGCATCTCGCCGGACTCCCCGGCGAAGCTGGCGCAGTTCCGCGAGCGCGACGCGATCACGTTCCCGCTCGTGTCGGACCCCGACCGGTCGGTGCTGAAGGCCTACGGCGCGTTCGGCGAGAAGCAGAACTACGGGCGCACCGTGCTGGGCGTGATCCGCTCGACGTTCGTCATCGACGAGAAGGGACACATCGAGCGCGCTCTGTACAACGTCAAGGCGACCGGGCACGTGGCGAAGCTGCGACGGGACCTCGGCCTGGACTGATAGCAAGATCGGCGGCGAAAACACACTGGTAATGCGGCTGAAACGGTCCGTGCCTAGGCTCTCGTCATGGCGGACATCTTCGACGACTACTCGATGTCCGGGGCGTCCGGAGCGATGTTCGAAGCGTGGGACGAGATGTTCGAGCGCCCCGGTCAGCCGCGCTCGCCGTATCGTTCGCTGTTCGCCGCGCTGCAGCCGCTCGCCCCGGCCGATCTGCGGTTCCGCGCCGACCAGCTGGCCCGGGTCTTCACCGACCGGGGAGTCACGTTCGCCTTTGCCGGCGAGGAGCGGCCCTTCCCGCTGGACCTGATCCCCCGCATCCTCGACGCCGGCGAGTGGGACCTGCTGACGTCCGCCGTCCAGCAGCGGGTCAAGGCGCTGGAGGCGTTCCTCGCCGACATCTACGGCGCCGGGCGGGTGTTCGCCGACGGCGTCGTGCCGCGCAAGCTGATCACCACCAGCGCGCACTTCCACCGGCAGGCGTATGGCATCGAGCCGGCCAACGGGGTGCGGGTGCACATCAGCGGCGTCGACCTGATCCGGGACGAGGAGGGCAGGTTCCGCGTCCTGGAGGACAACCTGCGCATCCCGTCCGGGGTGTCCTACGTGATCGAGAACCGGCGCGCCCTGACCCACACCATGCCGGCGCTGTTCGCCGAGGCGCGGGTCAGGCCGGTCGACGACTACCCGGCCCGGCTACTGGCGGCGCTGCGGGCCGCGGCGCCGGAGGGCGTCGAGGACCCCACGGTCGTGGTGCTGACGCCGGGCGTCTACAACGCGGCCTACTTCGAGCACGCGCTGCTCGCCCGGCTCATGGGCGTGGAGCTGGTCGAGGGCCGCGACCTGATCTGCAGCGGCAACCGCGTGCGCATGCGCACCACGCAGGGCGAGCGTCCGGTGCACGTGGTGTACCGGCGGGTCGACGACGAGTTCATCGACCCGCTGCACTTCCGGCCCGACTCGGTCATCGGCTGCCCGGGCATCGTCAACGCGGCCCGCTCCGGCCACGTCACCCTTGCCAACGCGGTGGGCAACGGGGTCGCCGACGACAAGCTCGTCTACACGTACGTGCCGGACCTCATCCGGTACTACCTGTCGGAGGAGCCGCTCATCGACAACGTCGAGACGTACCGCCTCGACGACCGCGACCCCGACGTTCTGCACGACGTGCTCGGCCGGCTCGACCAGCTGGTCCTCAAGCCGGTCGACGGCGCGGGCGGCAAAGGCATCGTGATCGGGCCGCAGGCGTCCGAGGAGACCCTCGTCGCGCTGAGGAAGCAGGTCGAGAAGGACCCGCGGGGCTGGATCGCGCAGCGCCCCGTGGCACTGTCGACGTCCCCGACGCTGCTCGGCGACCGGGTCGCGCCGCGCCACATCGACCTGCGGCCGTTCGCGGTCAACGACGGCAACGAGATCTGGCTGGTGCCCGGCGGCCTGACCCGCGTGGCGCTGCCGGAGGGCGCGCTCGTGGTCAACTCCAGCCAGGGCGGCGGCTCGAAGGACACCTGGGTGCTCGCGCACCACACCGACCCGGCGCCGGCCGCGCCGCGGGCGAGGCTCGTGCCGGAGCCGCGGGACACCGGCGGCAGCCCCCGTGACAGCGGGCCGGCCGCCGCGCAGCTCGCCGGACAGCAGTAGGAGGGGCCGTGCTCAGCCGTATCGCGGAGTCCCTGTTCTGGATCGGCCGCTATATCGAGCGCGCCGACGACACCGCCCGCATCCTCGACGCGTTCCTCGGCCGGCTCCTGGAGGACCCGTGGGCCGATGAGGACGCCGCATGCCGGACGCTGATGTCGGTGCTCGGCGCGCCGGCGCCGCAGGACCGCCGGATCACCACCGGCGACGTGCTGGAGCTGCTGGCGTTCGACGCCGAGGACCCGAGCGCGATCTCCGGCGCCATCGTGGCGGCCCGCGACAACGCGCGCGGGGTCCGCGAGACGATCTCCAGTGAGATGTGGGAGTGCCTCAACGTCACCTGGCACACCCTCGCGTCGCGGCGCGTCGCAGCCGAGCGGCTCGGCCCGACCGTCTTCCTCAGCTATGTCCGAGAACGGGCCGCGGTACTGGCGGGGCTCGCGGAATCGACGATGAGCCGCGACGACGGGTGGCGCTTCCTGGTGCTGGGCCGCAGCCTGGAGCGCGTCGACATGACCGCCCGGCTGCTGTCGATCCAGACGAACACCACCGACGAGGTCACCGGCTGGCGGACCGTGCTGCGCTCCTGCGGCGCCGACGAGGCGTTCCTGCGCACGCACGGCGGGACGTTCGAGCCGCAGCGGGTGACGGAGTTCCTGCTGCTGGACCGGCTTTTCCCGCGCTCGGTGCTGCACGCGCTGGGCACCGCCGAGCAGTGCCTGCGCGACCTGGCGCCGACGACGGAGCGGGCCGGCGTGACCGACGCGGCACGCCGGCCGATCGGGCAGATCAGGACGCGCCTGGAGTACGCCGACACCACCACCCTGCTCGCCGAGCTGCCGCAGCACCTGCGGGCGCTGCAGCAGACCTGCGCCACGGCCAGCGCGGCGATCACCGCCCGCTACTTCCCGCAGTCCACGCCCGTCACCTGGGGCACCGTCGCATGGGGTGGATCATGAGCGGTACGCAGCGAAGCGGAGTAGCCGCTCATCATGGGCGCAGTCTCGGCTCAGGCCGACACCGGAGCGCAGCGGAGGTGGCGGCATGAGCTGGCGTCTGAAGATCAGGCATGTCACCGGGTACAAGTACGCGGGCAACGTCTCGGCGTCCTACAACGAGGCCAGGCTGACCCCACTGACGCTGCCGTGGCAGACGACGCTGTTCAGCCAGGTCGAGGTGACGCCCGGCGCGACCACGTACCGGTACTACGACTACTGGGCGACCCAGGTCACCGCGTTCGATCTGCACCGGCCGCACCAGCAGCTGCGGGTCGTGTCCAGCAGCCTGGTCGAGGTGTCGCCGCCGCCGCTGCCGATGGTCAATCTGAGCTGGTCGGAGCTGGCCACCGACACGGTCCTCGACACGCACGCGGAACTGCTCACCGAGAGCCCGTTGACGGCCGTCGACACGGCGCTCGTCGAGGAGGCGTGGGATGCCATCGCCGGCAGGTCGCCACAGGAGTCCGCCGAGGCGTTGTCGCACTGGGTACGCCAGAACGTCGCCTACGTGCCGGGATCCACGGGCGTGCAGACCAGCGCGCGGGAGGCGTGGAAGCTACGCAAGGGCGTCTGCCAGGACATCGCGCACCTGACCGTCGGGCTGCTGCGGGCCAGGGGCATCCCGGCCCGGTACGTGTCGGGCTACCTGCACCCGAAGGTCGAGGCGGAGGTCGGCGAGACGGTCGCCGGGCAGAGCCACGCCTGGGTCGAATGGTGGGCCGGCGAATGGACCGGGTTCGATCCTACGAACGGCGTCCCGGTCGGCCCGCGGCACGTGGTGGTAGCCCGCGGCCGGGACTACGACGACGTGCCGCCGCTGCGCGGGGTGTATCACGGCGCGCCGAGCAAACACCTCGGGGTCACGGTGGAGATCACGCGGCTGGCGTGAGTAAAGTGATGCCCGGTCGTGGCGTGGGGCCGTAGCCCAATGGCAGAGGCACACGGTTTAGGTCCGTGCCAGTGTGAGTTCGACTCTCACCGGCCCCACTGTTTTCTCGGATGATTTCCGTCGCGCCCGGCTCGTACACTCGGGCGCATTATGACGAAGCTGAACCAGATCATCGCGGTGGAGAAGGGCGTCAAGTCGCGCTCCTTCCAGGAACTCACCGACGCGCACCACGTGCTGCAGAAGCCAGCCCTGCTGGCCGGCATCGCACGCACCTACCGGCCGAAGGACGAGGAGGGCGAGCAGCTGCCGCCCGAGTCGACCCGCGTGCAGGTCAAGGCCGACGAGGTCCTGCGGCAGACCGCCACCATCCTGACCCGGCTCTTCGACGTCACGGCGACGAAGGACTGGACCAACTGCGTCGCGCGCGCCGATGTCGTCGTCGACGGCACGCCGCTGCTGCGTGACGTGCCGGTGTCCTACCTGCTGTTCCTGGAGAAGCAGCTGGTCGACCTGCTGACGTTCGTGCGGAAGCTGCCGGTGCTGGACGCGTCCGAGTCGTGGGCGTATGACGCCTCCGCCGACTGCTACGCCACGGAGCCGACGCAGACCACCCGCACCAAGCGGATCCCGCGCAACCACGTGAAGGCCGAGGCGACCGAGAAGCACCCGGCGCAGGTCGAGGTGTATTACGAGGACGTCGTGATCGGCTACTGGAAGACCGTGAAGTTCTCCGGTGCGCTGCCCGCGCAGCGGATCAACGAGCTGGTGGAGCGGGTCGAGAAGCTGCAGGCCGCGGTGAAGTTCGCCCGCGAGGAGGCCAACTCGGCGGAGGTCGTGCAGCAGGAGGCCGGCGAGAAAGTGTTTCGCTTCCTCTTCGGCTGACGGCTAGGATCGGCGGTGCGCAAGGAGCGCAGACTGAACCTGAGGCTCAGTTTGACAGGTGCGCGCGGTGTCAATGTGGAGGTTCGATTCCTTCCGCCGTCACTCGTGACGGCGTAGCCCAATGGCAGAGGCGGCCGCGGGAGCCGAAACACAAACTCAACTTCTCGCTCCAGTCTGAGCATTCGCCGTTCAACACCGGATCGACCGTTCACAGACCTTGTCGTCGAGGCTACGGGTTCAACTCCCGTTCGGGCCTCCAACCTCGGCCCGATAGCTCAATCGCAGAGCGCGACGCCTTCAAACTGATCTGTGACCTTAAACGTGCCGGTGTGTGCAATTGGGCGGCACACCGAGGCCCGGGGATGGACACTCCCCGGGCTTCACCAATTCCGCCGCGTCAGCGGGCCGCGCTGCGCATCCGGTTCAGGGCCGCCTCGGCCTCGTCGGGGTCGTCGACGCTGACCGTGAACTGGCGACCGGCGAAGTCGAACAGCAGGGCCGGCCCGGACCGTACGATGACCGCCCGCCCGCGACCGGGCACCCAGGTCCATCCCCAGCGCTGGGCGAGATTGGACTGGACGTCGACGGCGCGCATGCTGCTGACCATCCGCAGCGGCACCGTGATCGGCGGCATCGGCAGCAGCCCGTGGCGGATCCGCACGTTGTACATGCTGATCTGCACCCCGACGTGCGCCATCGCGGCGGCCCAGACCAGGGCGGCGAGGCTGGCCGCGCCGAGCAGCGCCGCGGCGGCCAGGGCGTTCGGCTGCTCGATCGGGTGCTCGGGGAAGAGCATCACCGCGGCAGCGGCGCAGGCCACCCCGACGACGAGCCCGACACCGGCACGGCGGTGCCCGATCGCCTGTCCCGACCACAGCAGAAACGACACGCGCGTTGTTCTACCAGAGCGACGCGCCGCGCTGCTGTGACGGTGCACACGCGCGGGCCGCTTCGGCGAGGTGTGTCAGGGATTGGACGACGGCGTTGCTGCCCTCGCCGCCGTGCAGCATCTTGCGCGGCTCGCGGATGCGTTCGACACCGATGGCGTGGGCGCCGGCCCGCTGGGTCGCGGACATGGCGGAGAACGTCGCGCAGACCACCGCTGTCTCGCCGGGCAGCGCGCCGATCGCCGCCAGTACCGGCGCCATCGTGCGCACCGCGGGGTGCCGCATCGCGAAGCCCCGCCCGAGCGCCGGTCCCACGAGGGACCGCAGGCCGTGCTGATGCAGGAAGCGCCCGACGGCCGACTCGCTGTGCGGCGCGTACACGGTGACGGTCCGGCCGGTGGCCCGGCACGCCTCCAGCAGGGCATGGGTGCCCGGCGTCACCGGTGCCCGGCCGGCGGCGTCGACCTCGGCGTCGTGGACCAGCTGCTCGGCCCGGCGGCCCGGGTCCTCGCCGGCCGTGTACGCCTCGGCCAGCATGTCGAACGGGTTGTCGCCGGCGCCGATCAGGATGGACATCCGGTGCCCGGTCTCCAGCAGCATGTCGCGGACCTGCCGGGCGACCGCCTCGGGCTCGGGCAGGAGGTTGCCCAGCACGCTGAACGTCAGTACCACGTGCGCGGTGCGGTCCAGGATCCCGGCGAGGTGGGGCCGGACCCGCAGGGGTGTCACCCCTTGATCATGACGGTTCACCGGCCCCGGCGGGTCCGTTATGCCACGATCACCTCGTCGCCCACGGCGATCTTGCCTCGTCCGTCGAACCCCTCCAGGTCTGGGATCAGGTTGACGCCGAACAGCAGCCCCTGCGGGAACCGGCGGCGCTGCCCGAGGATCCGCAGCGGCTGCCGGCCCTTCTCGCCGGTCTCCGGGTCGACGGTGGTCAGCACGCAGCGACTGCATGCCTTCGGCACGCGGAAGGACACGTCGCCGATGACGACGCGGCCGCCGACCCACCCGTCCTCCGCCCAGGCCGGGGCGCCGCTGACGACCACGTTGGGCCGGAACCTGGTCATCGGGACCGGCTCCTCGCCCGCCTCGACCAGCCAGTCGTTGACCGCGTCGAGCGAGGCGGCGTTGGCCAGCAGCAGCGGGTACCCGTCGGCGAAGCTGACCCGGTCGCCGGGCTCACCGTACTCCGGGTCGACCGGGCGGCGGGTCGGGTCGTCCAGGTACACCAGCGTGGCGGGGCGGCCGATCACACCGGAGATCCACTGGTCGGCGGGCCGCCCGGCCGGCGTCGCGGCGATCGACAGGAAGAAGTGCCGCACGTCGGTCGTGTCGCCGGACGGGTATGGCACCCACAGGTCCTGCGCGCCGGCCGCCCGCAGCAGCAGGCCCCCGTCGCGCGGCTCCGGGCGGATGCGCCCGAGCTGCGGGGTCTCGCGCTGGGTGATCAGCTTCGCGGCGCCGTCGACGATGAGCCAGCGGCGGTCGCCGGCCAGCCCCCAGGGCTCCACCTCGGCGGCGTCGGCCTCCACCCGGTAGCAGCTCTTGACGGGATACGTCGCCAAACAGGTCAACCGCACCTCGCGAGCGTTGCACGGGTACCCCCTGGTTAGGCAACACTCCTGAATGACTTGATGCACTTGACCGAGGCGTGAATGGAGGCATACATTCGTGCCATGACCTCGGAGATGGAGCGACGGCTGCTGGAGCTGTTCGACGGGCAGCGACTCACGCCCGCCCAGCGGCGCATCGCCCGCTGCCTGGTCGACAACGCCGGCCAGGCCGGCTACCTGTCCAGCGGCGACCTGGCGACGCTCGCCGGGGTGAGCCAGCCGTCGGTCACCCGCTTCGCGACCGCGCTTGGCTTCGACGGCTATCACTCACTGCGCGACCAGATCCGGGTCACGTTCGACGGTTATGCGCACCGCCCGCCCCGCGACGACGAGCCGGCCGAGTCCGAGACCAACCAGTTCCAGCAGGCACTGAGCGCCGAGATCGCCAACCTGCAGCGCCTCGCCGACGCGCTCGCCGATCCCAAGCCGCTCGCCGCGGCGGGCGCACTGCTGATCGGCAGCCGGCCGCTACCCGTGTTCGGCATGCGGGCGGCCCGTGCGCTCGCCGACGCGTTCACCTACTTCGCCGCGAAGATCCACCCTGACGTGCGGCTGCTGCACGAGCACGGCAGCCTGCTCGCGGATCGGCTGGATCAGGCGCGCGGGGCGGGCGCAGTTGCCATGCTGGCGTTTGTGCTGCCCCGGTATCCGCGTGAGGCGGTCGACGCGCTGCGGGAGGCCCGCGCCGCCGGGCTGACCGTCGTGACCGTCACCGACTCGCCGGTCAGCCCGGCCGCCGCCGAGTCCGACCTCGTGCTGCCCGCGCCGGTGGGGTCGCGGCTGGTGTTCGACTCCCACAGCGCCCCGACGGCGATGGTGACGATGCTGCTGCAGGCCATGTGCGACGCCACCCCGACCGAGTCCCAGGCCCGCCTCGAGTCCTTCGAGCGGTCCGCCGCCACCCGCCAGGTCTTCCTGCCCTAACCCGAGGAGTTCCATGGAGACGGTCCGTGCCGCTCGCGGCACCACGCTGACGGCCCGTGGCTGGCAGCAGGAAGCCGCGCTGCGCATGCTGATGAACAACCTCGATCCCGAGGTCGCCGAGCGGCCGCAGGACCTGGTGGTCTACGGCGGCACCGGCAAGGCCGCCCGCGACTGGCCGTCGCTGCGCGCGCTGATGCGCACGCTCACCACGCTCGGCCCCGACGAGACGATGCTGGTGCAGTCCGGCCGCCCGGTCGGCGTGCTGCAGACCCACGAGTGGGCGCCGCGGGTGCTCATCGCCAACTCCAACCTCGTCGGCGACTGGGCGAACTGGCCCGAGTTCCGCCGCCTGGAGGCGCTCGGCCTGACCATGTATGGGCAGATGACCGCCGGCTCGTGGATCTACATCGGCACGCAGGGGATCCTGCAGGGCACCTATGAGACGTTCGCCGCGGTCGCGGCGAAGCGGTTCGGCGGCACCCTCGCCGGCACGCTGACACTCACCGCGGGCTGCGGCGGCATGGGCGGCGCACAGCCGCTCGCCGTCACCATGAACGGCGGGGCCTGCCTGATCATCGACGTCGACCGGGCGAAGCTGGAGCGCCGGGTCGCGAGCCGCTATCTCGACGTCGTGGCCGACTCCCTCGAAGAGGGGGTGCGGCTCGCGGTCGAGGCGCAGATCGCCCGCCGCGCGCTGTCGGTCGGCGTCGTCGGCAACGCCGCGCTGCTGCTGCCCGAGCTGCTGCGCATGGGGGTGCCGGTCGACATCGTCACCGACCAGACCTCGGCGCACGACCCGCTGTCCTACGTGCCGAGCGGGGTCGAGCCCGGCGACGCCGCAGACTACGCCGCGGCGAAGCCCGAGGAGTTCACCGACCGGGCCCGCCACTCGATGGCCCGGCACGTGGAGGCCATGGTCGGGTTCCTCGACCGGGGCGCCGAGGTCTTCGACTACGGCAACTCGATCCGGGGCGAGGCGCAGCTGGGCGGGTATGACCGGGCGTTCGCGTTCCCCGGGTTCGTCC
This sequence comes from Dactylosporangium sp. NPDC050688, assembly GCF_040654515.1. NCBI lineage: Bacteria > Bacillati > Actinomycetota > Actinomycetes > Micromonosporales > Micromonosporaceae > Dactylosporangium > Dactylosporangium sp. NPDC050688. The sequence goes on along the minus strand of NZ_JBFAIC010000048.1, from coordinate 43,585 downwards.
CGGCGTACATCCGGCCGCTGTTCTGCGAGGGCAAGGGCCCGTTCCGGTGGGCCGCGCTGTCGGGCAACCCCGCCGACATCGCCGCCACCGACCGGGCCGTGCTCGACCTGTTCCCCGACAACGACTCGCTGCACCGCTGGATCCGCATGGCCGGTGAGCGGGTCGCGTTCCAGGGGCTGCCGGCCAGAATCTGCTGGCTCGGGCAGGGTGAGCGCGACAAGGCCGGCCTCAGGTTCAACGAGATGGTCGCCGACGGCACCGTCGAGGCGCCGCTGGTGATCGGCCGCGACCACCTCGACACCGGCTCCGTCGCCTCGCCCTACCGGGAGACCGAGGCGATGCGCGACGGGTCCGACGCGATCGCCGACTGGCCGCTGCTCAACGCGCTGGTCAACACCGCCTCCGGCGCGTCGTGGGTGTCGATCCACCACGGCGGCGGGGTCGGGATCGGCCGGTCGATCCACGCCGGTCAGGTCTCCGTCGCCGACGGCACCGAGCTCGCGGCGCAGAAGCTGGCCCGGGTCCTGACCAACGACCCGGCGATGGGCGTGATCCGGCACGTCGACGCCGGCTATGACGAGGCCGCCGAGGTCGCCGAGCGCACCGGGCTGCGCGTGCCCATGCGGGAGGGGTCGTGACGGGCTCCTCGGGCCGGGACGGTCTTGAAGGGCGCGGCCGGTCGGGCCGGCGCCGGAGCACGGGGGAAAGGGTGGCGGCATGACGATGACCGCTGAGCGGTTCGCCGCGTTGTGGGGTTCGCTGAGCCCGATCGGCAGGGCCGGCGGCGACGGGGGCTACGTGCGGCACTCGTGGACCGACGCCGACATGGTCTGCCGGGAGTGGTTCGTCGAGGAGGCCCTCGACCGCGACCTGGAGGTCGAGGTCGACCGCAACGGCAACCTGTGGGCGTGGTGGGGCTCCCCCGACGGCGAGGGGGCGGTCGTCACCGGCAGCCACCTCGACTCGGTGCCGCACGGCGGCGGCTACGACGGGCCGCTGGGCGTCGTGTCGGGGCTGCTCGCCGTCGACCGGCTCCGCGAGCGCGGCGTGCGCCCGTCCCGGCCGGTTGCGGTCGTGGTGTTCACCGAGGAGGAAGGCGCCCGCTTCGGCGTGCCGTGCCTGGGCTCGCGGCTGCTCACCGGCGCGTTCGACCCGGCGAAGGCGCTGCGGCTGCGCGACCGCGACGGGACCTACCTGGCCGAGGCGATGGGCAAGGCCGGTCTCGACGTCGACGCGCTCGGCCCCGACCCGCAGCGGCTGGCCCGCATCGGCGCGTTCGTCGAGCTGCACGTGGAGCAGGGCCGCGCCCTTGATGTGCTCGACGCGCCGGTCGGGGTGGCCAGCGGGATCTGGCCGCACGGGCGCTACCGGCTGGACTTCTCCGGCGAGGGCAACCACGCCGGCACGACGAGGATGCACGACCGGCGCGACCCGATGCTGACCCTCGCGCACACCGTCCTGGCCGCCGACGAGGCCGCGCGGACGCACGGCGCGCACGCGACCGTCGGCCGGGTCGACGTCGCGCCCAACGCCACCAACGCGATCGCCGCCCACGCCTCGGCGTGGCTGGACGCGAGGGCGGCCGACAGCGACACCCTCGACCGGCTCGTCGCCGCGATCCAGCAGCGGGCGGAGGAGCGGGCCCGCCACGACGGCACCCGGGTGACCCTCGAGGCGGAGTCGGTGACGGCGGAGGTCGCGTTCGCCGGCGACGTGAGCCGGCTGGCCGCGCTGGAGCTCGGCGCCCCCGTCCTGCCGACCGGCGCCGGCCACGACGCCGGCGTGCTGTCCAAGCATGTCGACACGGGCATGCTGTTCGTGCGCAACCCGACCGGCATCTCGCACGCGCCGCAGGAGTCGGCCTCCGACGCCGACTGCGCCGTGGGCGTCGAGAAGCTCACCGACCTGCTGGCCCGGCTGTGCCGATGAGCACCGTCCCGGCTTCGGCGGCAGCGCGGTTCCACTGCGAGTGGGCGTGGCTGCCGGGTGGTGTCGCGGCCGACGTGCTGATCGAGGTCGTCAACGGCAGGTTCGCCACGGTCACGCCCGGCGCGCCCGCCGGGCCCGGCGACGTCCGGCTGGCCGGGGTGACGCTGCCGGGGCTGGCCAATGCGCACTCGCACGCGTTCCACCGGGCGTTGCGCGGGCGGACCCAGGGCGGGCGGGGCACGTTCTGGACCTGGCGCGAGCAGATGTACGCGGTGGCCGGCGCCCTCGACCCCGACACCTACCACCGGCTCGCCACGGCCGTGTACGCCGAGATGGCGCTCGCCGGCGTCACCTGCGTCGGCGAGTTCCACTACCTGCACCACGGCCCCGGGGGCACGCCGTACGCGGACCCCAACGCGATGGGCGAGGCCCTGATCGCCGCGGCCGCCGACGCCGGCATCCGTATCACGCTGCTCGACACGCTGTACCTGACGGCGACCGTCGACGGCCGGCCCCTCGACGGCGTCCAGCGCCGCTTCGGCGACGCCGGCGTCGACGGCTGGGCGGACAGGGTGGCCCGGCTCCGCCCCCGCCCGCACGCGAGGATCGGCGCCGCCGCGCACAGCGTCCGGGCGGTCCCGGCCGCCGCGCTCACCGAGTTCGCCGGGCACACCGAGGGCGTGCCGGTCCACGTGCACCTGTCGGAGCAGCGCGCGGAGAACGACGCCTGCCTCGCGGCGCACGGCCGCACCCCGACGCAGCTGCTCGCCGACCGTGGCCTGATCGGCCCGTCGGTGACCGCCGTGCACGCCACCCACCTGACCGACACCGACCGCACCGATCTCGGCGACTCCGGCACCGGCGTCTGCTTCTGCCCCACCACCGAGCGCGACCTCGCCGACGGCATCGGCCACGCGCGCGCCCTGGTCGACGCGGGCAGCCCGCTGTCGCTCGGCAGCGACAGCCACGCCGTGATCGACCTGTTCGAGGAGGCCCGCGGCGTCGAGATGCACGAGCGGCTGCACACCGAGCACCGTGGCCACTTCACCGCCGCCGAGCTGCTCACCGCCGCGACCGCCACCGGGCACGCGTCCCTCGGCTGGGCCGACGCGGGCGGCATCGCCCCCGGCGCCCGCGCCGACCTGGTCACGGTCGCCCTGAGCTCCCCCCGCACCGCCGGCTGTGCTCCCGACGCGGTGCTGTTCGCCGCGACCGCCGCCGACGTCCGCCACGTCGTCGTCGACGGCCGCACCGTCGTCCGCGACGGCGTCCACGGCACGGTGCCCGACACCGGCGCCGCCCTGACGGCCGCGCTGCACGCCCTCGACGTGTCCACGCCACCGGCCGGCGCGCTGACCGGGAGGCCACGATGAGATCGACGCTGATCGGCACCGGCGTGCCCATGCTGACCGGGTGGCCGCGATGAGGTCGATGCTGGTCACCAACATCGGTGAGCTGGTCACCTGCGTGCCGGGGCAGGGCGAGGGGCCGCTGGGCATCCGCCGGCAGGCGGCGCTCGTGGTCGACGAGCGCGAGGTGGTGTGGATCGGCCGGGCCGTGGACGCGCCGCAGGCCGACGTGCGGGTCGACGCCGGTGGCGGCGCGGTCCTGCCCGGGTTCGTCGACAGCCACGCGCACCTGGTGTTCGCCGGCGACCGGGCCGCGGAGTTCGCCGCGCGGATGGCGGGTGAGCCGTACACGGGCGGCGGGATCCGCACGACGGTCGGGGCGACCAGGGCGGCCGGCGACGAGCAGCTGCGCACGAACGTGGCCCGGCTGCGGCAGGAGGCGCTACGGCAGGGCACCACCACCATGGAGATCAAGTCCGGCTACGGGCTGACCGTCGCGGACGAGGCCCGGTCGCTGCGGGTGGCGCGGGAGTTCAGCGCCGAGACGACGTTCCTCGGGGCGCACGTGGTGCCGGCCGAATACGCGGGACGCACCGACGACTACGTCAGCCTCGTCTGCGGTCCGATGCTGACCGCGGCGCAGGCGGCCGGGGCGCGGTGGATCGACGTGTTCTGCGAGCGGGGCGCGTTCGACGCCGACCACTCCCGGGCGATCCTGACCGTCGGCGCGGCCGCGGGGCTGGGCGTCCGGGTGCACGCCAACCAGCTGACCGCCGGGCCGGGGGTGCGGCTCGCGGTCGAGCTCGGGGCGGCCTCCGCGGACCACTGCACGCACCTGGCCCCGGCCGACATCGACGCGCTGGCCGGGTCCTCGACCGTGGCGACGCTGCTGCCGGGCGCCGAGTTCTCGACCCGCTCGCCGTATCCGCCGGCGCGGGCGCTGCTGGACGCCGGGGCGACCGTCGCGCTCGCCACGGACTGCAACCCGGGTTCGTCGTACACGACGTCGATGCCGTTCTGCGTGGCCCTCGCGGTGCGCGAGATGGCGATGACACCGGCCGAGGCCGTGCTCGCGGCCACCGCCGGCGGCGCCGCCGGCCTGCGCCGCGACGACGTCGGCCGGCTGCGGGTCGGGGCACGGGCCGACCTCATGATCCTCGACGCACCGTCGTATCTGCACCTGGCGTACCGGCCGGGTGTACCCCTGATATCCACCGTCATGCTCAATGGGGAGCTGGTTTGATCACCGTCACCGCCTCAGGCATCACCCCCGACGACCTCATCGCGGTCGCGCGGGGCAACGCGCGGGTGACCCTCGCGCAGGACGCGCTCGACGCCATGCGCACCAGCCGGTCGATCGTCGACGCCATCGAGCGCGACGGCCGCCCGGTCTACGGCGTGTCGACCGGCTTCGGCGCGCTGGCCAACACGTTCATCGCCCCGGAGCGGCGCGCCGAGCTGCAGCACGCGCTGATCCGCTCGCACGCGGCCGGGATCGGCGCCCCCATGCCGCGGGAGGTGGTGCGGGCGATGATGCTGCTGCGCGTCAGGTCCCTGGCCATGGGGCGTTCCGGGGTACGCCCGGAGATCGCCACCGGCCTCGTCGACCTGCTCAACGCGGACATCACCCCCTGGGTGCCGGAGCACGGCTCGCTCGGGGCGTCGGGCGACCTCGCGCCGCTCGCGCACTGCGCGCTGGTGCTCACCGGCGAGGGCTGGGTCCTCGCCAAGGACGGCACTCGCATCAGCGCCGCCGACGCCGGGGTCAGCCCCCTGGAGCTGTCGTCGAAGGAGGGGCTCGCGCTGATCAACGGCACCGACGGCATGCTGGGCATGCTGCTGCTGGCGATCGCCGACGCGGCGCACCTGTTCACGATGGCCGACGTGACCGCCGCGCTGTCGATCGAGGCGATGCTCGGCTCGGACCGGCCGTTCATGCCGGAGCTGCACACGATCCGGCCGCACCCCGGCCAGGCCGCCTCGGCCGCCAACCTGCACCGTCTCCTGCAGGGCTCCCCGATCATGGACTCGCACCGCGACGACCTCGAGCACGCGGTGCAGGACGCGTACTCGATGCGCTGCGCCCCGCAGGTCGCCGGCGCCGCCCGGGACACGCTGGAGTTCGCGACCACCGTCGCCGCCCGGGAGCTGCTGTCGATCGTCGACAACCCGGTCGTGCTCCCCGACGGCAGGGTCGAGTCGACCGGCAACTTCCACGGCGCGCCGCTCGGCTTCGCCGCCGACTACCTCGCGATCGCGGCGGCGGAGGTGGGCGCGATCGCCGAGCGCCGCGTCGACCGCATGCTCGACGTGTGCCGGTCGCGGGACCTGCCACCGTTCCTGACGCCCGACGCCGGGGTCAACTCGGGTCTGATGATCGCGCAGTACACGGCCGCGGGCATCGTCGCGGAGAACCGGCGCCTCGCCTCCCCCGCCAGCGTCGACTCCCTGCCGACGTCGGGCATGCAGGAGGACCACGTCTCGATGGGCTGGGCCGCGACCCGCAAGCTGCGCACCGTCCTGGACAACCTGTGCAGCATCCTCGCCGTCGAGCTGCTGTCCGCGGTCCGCGGCATCCAGCTCCGCGCCCCGCTCACCCCTTCGGTCGCCGGGCGGATCGCGACGGCGGCCGTCGAGGAGTACGCAGGCCGGCCGGGTCCGGACGTGTTCCTCGCCCCGGTCCTGGAGACCGCCCGCGCCACCGTCTCGGGCCGCGAGCTGCGCACCGCCATCGAACGGGAGATCGGCCCCCTGGCGTGACGGACCGAGGCCATGGAAGGAACGGGGTGACCGAGGGCTGACCAGGATGAGCACGGCGGGCCGAGCACCGGCCGGCGTGAGCGTGGCGGGCGGATGACCGGCCGGCGTCCCAGGACCGGCCGGCACGAGCCTGGCGGGCCGACGACCGGCCGGTATGAGCGGGCAGCGTCCCAGGACCGGCCGGCGTGAGCGTGGTCGGCTGGGCACCGGCTGGCGTGAGCGCGGACGTGACCGGCCGAGGCCTCCTGCCGCGCCGCGGGTAGGTGCCGCATGTCCAGCATGTCCAGGTCGGCCGGGAGGCCGATGCCGGCGGTGACAACCGTGGCGACGGCGCTCAGGGACTTCACATGAGTGCTGCGACCACTGACGTTCGCCGGGTTGGTGGTGTAGTGGTTCCTCGCCGTACGGGTGCGGCTGTGCTGGTGGGGTCGGCCTCAGCCAGGGGTTCCCGCCTCGAAGCCCTTCATGCTCGTTGCCGCCGGCCCTGCCTGGGCCGCGCGGCGGCCTCACGCGCGTGCGTGCGGCATCCCGGTGGTCGCCGTCCCGCCGGCCGGACCACCGCGGTGATCCAAGTCGCGCCCTGGCCATCTGGACGACCACGACGCGACTTCGATCAACCAGGCAAGATCACCAGTGAGCCGGTCGCGACCGGCCCGCCGCTTGCCGGCGGGATCGGCCACGTGCGCGACCCGTGGTGCGCCACCCCGACGCGCTCATCGAGGGCCCACCCCGACCGAAGCGCACTTCGGGCCCTCGCGCAGGTGCACCGCTACCGCCGCCAACCACGCCAACCACCCGCCTCGACCACAGCGATCCACGCCGATGTGAACAGCGGCCTGACCGACACCGTGAACGTCCGTGATCAGAGCACGAAAACCGGCTCCGAGCGCCGCCAGCCGAGGACAGGCGGTCGGTCAGCGGGTGGCGGTGGTGGGTCAGAGAGTGGCGGCCAGGGCGCGGAACGCCTTGCCGCGGTGGCTGATCGCGTCCTTGTCCGCCGGTGGCAGCTCGGCCGTCGTCAGCTCGTAGCCGTCGGCGACGAAGATCGGGTCGTAGCCGAACCCGCCGTCGCCGCGGGGGGTGCGGATGAGGCGGCCGCGCATCTCGCCGCGGTGGACGGCCTCGCGGCCGTCGGGCCAGACGAGGGCGGCGGCGCAGACGAAGGCGGCGCCGAGGTGCTCGTCGGGGACGTCGCCGATCTGGGCGAGGACCAGTCGGAGGTTGGCGCCGTCGCGGTCTGGGGTGCCGCTGGGCAGGCCGGACCAGCGGGCGCTGAAGACGCCGGGCATGCCGTTGAGGGCGTCGACGGCCAGGCCGGAATCGTCCCCGACGCTGGGCAGGCCGGTGATGGAGGCCGCCTCGCGGGCCTTGAGCAGCGCGTTCTCCTCGAAGGTGAGGCCCGTCTCGGGGGCCTCGGGGTACATGGGCACGTCGTCGAGGCCGAGCAGCTCGACGTGCGGGGCCGACTCGGCCAGGACCCGGCGCAGCTCGACGAGCTTCTTCGTGTTGCGGGTGGCGAGCAGCAGTTTCATCCGGCGAGCGCCTTCTGCTGGAGGGCCGTGAGCTCGGCGCAGCCGAGGGCGCCCAGGTCGACGAGGAGGTCGAGCTCGGCGCGGGTGAAGACGGCCTGCTCGCCGGTGCCCTGGACCTCGACGAAGTCGCCGGTGCCGGTGCAGACGACGTTCATGTCGACGTCGGCGACGACGTCCTCCTCGTAGCACAGGTCGAGGCGCGGCTCGCCGGCGATGATGCCGACGCTGACCGCGGCGACCGAGCGGTGCAGGACCTGCGCAGGCTTGCCGGCGAGCTTCTTGTTGGCGGCCAGGTAGGCGACGGCATCGGCGAGGGCCACGTACGCGCCGGTGATGGCGGCGGTGCGGGTGCCGCCGTCGGCCTGCAGGACGTCGCAGTCCAGGACGATCGAGTTCTCGCCGAGGGCCTTCAGGTCGATGCAGGCGCGGAGGCTGCGGCCGATGAGGCGGGAGATCTCGTGGGTACGGCCACCGATCTTGCCCTTGACGCTCTCCCGGTCATTGCGGGTGGTCGTGGCGCGGGGCAGCATCGCGTACTCGGCGGTGAGCCAGCCCAGGCCGGAGCCCTTGCGCCAGCGCGGCACCCCTTCGGTGACGCTGGCCGTGCACAGCACCCGGGTGTTGCCGAACTCGATGAGCACGGACCCCTCCGGGTGCATGCTCCACTGGCGGTTGATCGATACGGGTCGAAGTTGATCTGCTGCGCGAGCATCCGGTCGAGCCATACGGTCCAGCCTAGTCAAGCGACGTGGTCCGGCACCGGCAGGCCCGGGGCGAGGTCGGAAGGGCGGTGCAGCTCGGCGTACGCGAGGGCGAGCAGGCCCGGCAGCAGGTCGGTGGAGCGGCGGATCATCCAGCGGGTGCCCTGGGTCGCCATCCACCACGTCTGCGCGGCCCGGGTCGGGGGCGGGCTGCTGGGCGTGGGGTCGGGCCGGGTGCCGACGCCGGGGCCGAGCCGGGCGGCGAGCAGGTCGTAGAACGCGCAGGCCAGGAAGCGGTGCCCGCGCTCGCTCGGGTGCAGCCGGTCGACGCTCCACATGCGGCGGTCGTACGACCAGGGGTGGCCGGCCGCGTCGAAATGCACGGTGCGGTGCCGGGCGGCGACGCGGTCGGCGGCGGCGTTGAGGTCGCGCATCCGGCGGGCCAGGGGGCGCGCGAGGGGCCCGGGCAGCCCGAACATGCGGCCGGGGTCGGGCAGCCGGATGGTGAGGACCTCGGCCCCGCCGGCGCGCAGCGCGGCCACGGTGCGCTCCAGGTTGGCCGCGACCCGGGCCGGGTCGAACGGGCTGCGCAGGGTGTCGTTGGTGCCGGCGATGACGGCGGCGACGTCGGGGCGCAGGTCGAGGGCGCGGGGCAGCTGGTCGCTGACGACGTCGGCGGTCTGCGCGCCGCTGCCGGCGAGGTTGTGCAGGCGGGCGCCGAGCGCCGCGGCGAGGATCGGCGCCCAGCCGCGCCAGGAGCCGTCGGGCATCCGGTCGCCGTACCCGGCGGTGGTGGAGTCGCCGAGCGCGACGAAGACGGTCACAGCACACCCGCCGAAACGAGCGGCACATCCGCCGAAACGAGCGCACCGAACGCGACGATGAGGGTCACGACACACCCGCCGCGACCAGGACACCGAACGCGCAGAAGACGGTCACGGCACACCCGCCGGGACGGGGGCGCCGTGCACGGCCAGGAACCCGGCGACCGCCGCCGGCCACGAGTACCGCTCGGCGCGGTCCCGGGCGGCCCGCCGCCGCTCGTCGACGGGTCGGGCGAGCACTTGCCGTACACCTGCCGCGAAATCGGACTCGACGGCCGTCCCGGCGCCGCCGACCACCTCCGGCAGCGCCGATGCCGAGGACACCACGACGGGCGTCCCGCAGGCGAGGGCCTCAAGGGCGGCCAGGCCGAACGTCTCGATCGGCCCCGGGGCGACGACGACGTCGGCGGTGGCGAGGAGCTCGGCGACGGCGGTGCGGTCGGCGACGAACTCGGTGAAGTGCACCGCGTGCCCGCGCGCCTGCTCCTGCAGCCGGGGCCGCAGCGGGCCGTCGCCGGCGACGACGAGGACCGCGTCGACGCCCTGGGCGCGCAGGGCGATCAGCGTCTCGACGGACCGTGCGGGCTGTTTCTCGGCCGAGAGCCGCCCGCAGTGCACCAGCAGCACCTGGCCGGGGACGGCGTAGCGCGCCCGCAGCGCCGCCGACGCCCGCGAGGGGTGGAACAGGTCGAGGTCGACGCCGAGGGGTACGCGCACCAGGTTGCCCGCGCCGATCCGGTCGAACTCGGCGGCGGCCCAGGCGGTGGTGCACAGGACCCGGTCGTAGGCGCGGTGGCTGCGGGCGTTGAGCAGGTCGGCGCAGGCGGCGCCGGCCGGACCGGCGAAGCCCAGCAGCCCGGCGAGGCTCTCGTGGGACACCATGACGGACGGGATGCCCCGGTCGCGGGCCCACCGGCCGGTCCAGCGCAGCGTGAACCGGTCGGAGACCTCGAGCCGGTCGGGCTGCAGCCGGTCGAGGAGTCGGGCGAGCCGGCGCCGGTGGACGAGGACCCGGTAGCCCCCGGTGCCGGGCACGACCGGGCCGGGCAGCGTGATCACCCGGCCCTGCGCGTCGGTCACGTCGGCGTGCTCCTCACCGGGGACAATGAGGATCGGCTCGTGGCCGGCGGCGGCGTAGCCCTCGCCGAGGGCGCGCAGGGCGGTGCGCAGGCCGCCGGAGCGGGGCATGACGAAGTTCGCCAGGCGCACGATCCTCACGCGGACACCGCCGGCACGGCCATGGGCAGCACGTCGCGGTAGTGCCCGATCAGCTCGTCGCCGACCGCCGACCAGGAGCGCGACCCGACGGCGACCCGGGCGGCGACGCCCATCGCGTGGCGGCGCTCGGTGTCGGCCGCCAGCTCGGCGACCGCGTCGCGCAGCGCCAGCGCGTCGCACGGCGGCACGAGCAGCCCGGTGCGCCCGTCGTCGACGAGGTCGAGCGGGCCACCCTGGGCGGGCGCGACCACCGGTACCCCGGACGCGAGGGCCTCCTGGACGGTCTGCCCGAACGTCTCGAACGGCCCGGTGTGGGCGAACACGTCGAGGCTGGCGAACACGCGGGCGAGCTGGTCGCCGCGGCGCTCGCCCAGGAAGGCGGCGCCGGGCATGGCGCGCTCCAGGGCGGGGCGGGCCGGGCCGTCACCGACGATCACGACCCGGACGCCGGGGATGCGGCTCACCGGGGCGAGCAGGTCGACGCGCTTCTCGACGGCGAGGCGGCCGACATAGCCGATGAGCACGGACCGGTCGGTGCCGAGCAGGGCCCGGCGCAGGGCGGCGCTGCGGCGGCCGGGGTCGAAGCGGGCCGCGTCGACGCCGCGGCGCCACAGCCAGACGCGCTCGATGCCGTGGCCGTGCAGGGCGGTCGCGGCGGCCGTCGACGGCGCGAGGGTCCGGTCGGCGGCGTTGTGGATGCGCCGCAGCCAGCGCCAGGCGGCCTGCTCGCCGATTCCGGAGTGGTAGTACAGGCGGGCGTAGGCGGGCACGTCCGTCTGGTACACCGCGACGGTCGGCAGCCCGAGCGACGCGGCGACCGTCATGCCGCGCGCGCCGAGCACGAACGGGCTGGCCAGGTGCACCAGGTCGGTGCGGTGGGCGCGCAGCGCCGCGATGAGGCGGCGGCTGGGCAGCCCGAGCCGGAAGGTCCCGTAGCCGGGGGTGGCGACCGAGGGGACCCGGATGATCTCGTACGGGAAGGCGCCGGTGACCGCCCGTGCCCCGGAGGAAGGCTGCGGGGCGATCACGAGCGGCTCGTGGCCGCGCGCGACGAGATGTTCGGCGACCCGGACGACGGAGTGGGCGACGCCGTTCACATCGGGCGGGAACGACTCGGTGACGATCGCGATCCGCATGCCGTCACCATGGGGGCGGCGTCCATGCGGGTGGCCACCATCGACTGACGAATCGGCGAACCCTGCCTAAATAGACGGGCTAGATGTCGTACCTCGCGCCGGGCCGCACGATGTCGATCGGGCCCTCGAACGCGGCCTTCGCGGCCTCGAGGGTGAGCGCCTCGCTGCCCCACGCGGGCACCAGGTGGGTCAGCAGCAGCCGCCCGACCTCGGCCTTGGTGGCGTGCTCCGCCGCCTCGCGCCCGGTGAGGTGCAGGTCGGGCGGGTTGTCGGCGCCGTCGAGGTAGCTGGCCTCGCACAGGAACAGGTCGGCGCCCTGGGCGAGGCGGATCAGCTGGTCGCAGGGGGCGGTGTCGGCGGAGTACGTGATGACCCGTCCCCCGTGCTCGATGCGCACCCCGTAGGTCTCGATCGGGTGGTTGACCCGGTCGACCGTGACGTGGAACGGCCCGATCGGGAAGCTGCCCGGCTGCAGCGAGTAGAATGTGTACACGTCGCTGATCGCCATCGGCTCGTTCTCCCCGCCGTACGCGGCGGAGATGCGGTCGGGCGCGGCGACCGGCGCGTAGACCGGCAGCGGCGGCAGCGGGCCGGACGGCGCGTAGCGCCGGGCCACGATGTAGGAGCACGCGTCGAGCATGTGATCGCAGTGCAGGTGCGTCAGCAGGATGGCGTCGACGTTGTACAGGCCTGAGAACCGCTGCAGCGTCGACATCGAGCCGGGACCGAAGTCCACGAGCAGCCGGAACCCGTCGGCCTCGATGAGATACGCCGAGCAGGGCGCCTCGGGGCCCGGGAAGCTGCCGGCGCAGCCGAGAACGGTGAGCCTCATGCTTCCCCTAACAACAACGCCAAGACGCCGTCTCCCATCGCTCTGGTCACGCCTGGGCGCCAAGTGTGGATCACGCCGGTCAGGTGAGGATAGTTCGTGCGCCCGGGATGCCGGATGACGGCACCGGTACCGCTACCGGGCGCTGACGGACGGCACCGGCTGGGGTTGCCCGGCCGGTTGCTGCCGATGGGCACGTCCGTCACGTGGCGCAGCCTACGCCGGACTGGCAGGCAAGGCTGAACGATCGGACGGCAGATGTCGCCAACGTGACAGGGTCGCGTGACCCGGCGCACCCGGCCTCGTTGAGATTCGTAAGCCACCGAACGACCCCCCGGCACCAGGAGCGGACGTGACCGTCGACGTGTCCATGACCAAACGCCTGCGCCAGCAGCTTCCCGCCGCCTTCCGGCTGCCCACCGACCGGGACCCGGCGCCTGAGCAGCGGCACCTGGCCGCCGTGTGCGGCTGGGCGGCGGCGCTCGGCCTCGGGGGCATGGCGGTGGCGCTGCGGGCGTTCGTGGGGCTGATCGGCGCCTACCGCGGCTGGTACGCGCCGACGGTCATCGTCATCGGCCTGATCGGGCTGACGTGCACGATCGCCGCGTTCGCCAGCGTGCACCGGCGCCGGCTGCCGTTCGCGCTGCTGGGGGCGGCGACGGTGAGCCTGGTGCTCGGCTGGATCGTGACCGGCCTCTGACCATCGGCCGCACGGGGCGGCCTCTGACCGCTGGCCGCACCGGGGCGGCCTCTGACCGCCTGCGGCCGCACAGGTGCGGCCTCAGGCGTGCGTGCGGGGTTCTACGCCCAGAGCTGGCCGTCGAGGGCGGACTCGGCGTCGGCGAGGGTGCCGCCGTAGGCGCCGGTCGACAGGTACTTCCAGCCGCCGTCGGCGACCAGGAACACCACGTCGGCCCGCTTGCCGGCCTTGAGCGCCTGGTGCGCGACGGCGAGCGCCGCGTGCAGCACCGCGCCGGCGGAGAAGCCCACGAACATGCCCTCGACCTCGACCAGCTGCCGGGTGCGCAGCACCGAGTCGCGGGTGCCGACGGAGAACCGCCGGGTGAGGACCTTCGCGTCGTAGAGCTCCGGGACGTAGCCCTCGTCCAGGTTGCGCAGGCCGTAGACCAGCTCGCCGTACCGCGGCTCGGCGGCGATGATCTCGATGTCCTCGACCTTCTCGCGCAGGTAGCGCCCGATGCCCATGAGCGTGCCCGTGGTGCCCAGACCGGCCACGAAGTGCGTGATGGTCGGCATGTCCCGCAGGATCTCCGGGCCGGTCGACTCGTAGTGCGCCCTGGCGTTGGCCTCGTTGCCGTACTGGTACAGCATCACCCAGTCCGGGTGCTCCGCGGCGATCTCCTTCGCCACGGCGACGGCCCGGTTGGACCCGCCGGCCGCCTCCGAGAAGATGATCTCGGCGCCATACATGCGCAGCAGCGCGGTGCGCTCCGAGGACACGTTCTCGGGCATGACGCAGACCAGCCGGTAACCGCGCAGCTTGGCCACCATCGCCAGGGCGATGCCGGTGTTGCCGCTGGTCGGCTCGATGATCGTGTCACCGGGGCGGAGGCGGCCCGCTTCCTCGGCCGCCTTCACCATCCACAGCGCCACCCGGTCCTTCACACTGCCCGTCGGGTTGCGGTCCTCGAGCTTGGCCCACAGGCGGACCTCGGGACTCGGCGACAGCCGGGGCAACCCGACGAGCGGCGTGTTTCCGCACGCATCGAGCACGGACTCGTAGCGCGCCACGAAGATCAGCCCCGCAGTGCGTGGGCGGCCGCGAACGCGAACGCGCCACCCGCGACGGCGGGCAGGATCGTCACCGAGTCGCCGTCGCTGAGCTTCGCGTCGAGCGCGCCCAGGAACCGGACGTCCTCGTCGTTGACGTAGACATTGACGAAGCGGTGCAGGCCGCCCTCGGGGGTCAGCAGGCGGGCCTTGATGCCCGAGTGCCGGCTGTCCAGGTCGGTGAGCAGGTCGGCGATGGTGTCGCCGGAGCCCTCGACGGTCTTGGCACCGCCGGTGTAGCTGCGCAGGATGGTCGGGATGCGAACCTCGATAGCCATGATCATTTCCTCTTCTTGTACGAGCGGAGCACGGGACGACTGGACACGGTGCGACGGCGAGCGGCTGTCAGCTGCTCGCGCGACACTCGTAGTCGACGGTCGTCGGGCTCTGCCCGAAGAGATATGACTGGACGGCGTGTGAGTCCACGACTGCATTAACTACCTGAACCGGTTCTTCGGTGACGGCTCCGTCCACGATGCGGAACGACCTGATCTCGGTCTGCTCCGGGTCGCGGGTCGAAACCAGCAGATAGTGCGCATTCGGCTCACCGGCGAAGGACACGTCGGTCCGCGACGGATACGCCTCGGTGGCGGTGTGCGAGTGGTAGACGACCACCGGCTCCTCGTCCGCGTCGTCCATCTCCCGCCACAGCCGCAGCTGCTCCACCGAGTCGAACTCGTAGAACGTCATCGAGCGAGCCGCATTCGCCATCGGCACGTGCCGGGCGGGGGTGTCCGAACCGGCCGGTCCCGCCACGATCCCGCACGCCTCGTCGGGGTGGTCCCGGCGCGCGTGCGCAACGATCGCGTCGAGGATCGCAGCGTCAATGGTCAGCACGACTGACAGCTTACCGAAACCCGAAGGCAACTCGCTCGTGACCGACCTCACGGTCACTGCGTGCGCTCAGTAGCCCATCAGGGCGCCGACCAGGCTCTCCTGCAGGTAGGTCAGGTACTGGTACACCGACAGCTGCCCCACCCGGGCAGACGTCGGGTCCTTGAGGATCGCCTCGTCGAGCTCCGCCTCGATGTCGACGTCGTCGTCGTCGATGCCGAGCCGCATCCCGAGCGTGAGCCGCACGTCGGTGAGCGCCCGCAGCCACGCCTCGGCCTGCTCCTCGTCGAGGGCCACCTCGCCACCCTCCACGGGCAGCACGTCCAGCAGCAGCGCGGCCTGCTCCAGCTTCGCCGAGCGGAGGTCGTCCTCCATGTACCGGCGCAGCTCCGCCGAGGCGCCGGCGTCGTCGCGGTACACGTCGGGGAACAGCCGCTCGATCACCGGGTCACTGCGGTCGAAGCCGTCCGACAGCAGCGTGATGACCTCGAGCATGACCTCGTTGAGCACGGCCGCCTCGGCGGGACCGAACCGCGCGATACAGACTGTGCCATTCCGGATAAACATTGTCACGATTTATCCACCGTCGCCCAGAGGCCGTAGGCCTGCAGCCGGGAGGCGTCATATTCCATCTTCTCCCGGGGACCGCTGGAGACGATCGCCTTGCCCTTGTGATGCACGTCGAGCATGAGGCGTTCGGCCTTCTCCTTGCTGAATCCGAACAGTTTCTGCAGGACCCACGTCACGTAGCTCATGAGGTTGACCGGATCGTTCCAGACCACGGTCACCCACGGACGGTCGGTCTCGGGCACCTCATCAGCCTCGAGACGGGTCTCTTCGATCGGTACGACCTGCGGCGCCGCCATACCAACATGGTGCCATCAAGCGAGCAGCACGCCATGGTCGACCGCGTCCCCACCGATGATGACCAGCGCCTGGCGCAGCGCGCCGTAGCGCTCGCCCAGCTCGTGACCCACCTCGACCTCGATCTCGCGCAACGCGTGCTGCAACCAGCGGCGGCAGTCCTTCTTGTCGGCGTGCTTGGGCGGGCCGCCCGGGGCGACCTTCGGCTGCCAGAGTGCGTAACAGCTGGCGTTGAGGGCGATGCCCAGCGAGGGCAGCACCTGGTCGGCCGGCTCGGGGCCGCCGACGGCGGAGAGGTTGTCCACCGCTGTCGCGCCCGCCACCGTGGCCACCGCCGACGTGGCGGTCAGCAGCAGGGCGTGGTTGCGGTCGCGGTCGTCGTCGCGCAGCGAGTCCACCGCGCGGCGGGCCGCGGCGGTGACCCTGGCCAGGACCACCGCGTCGGGCTCGGTGTCCAGCAGCTCGGTGAAGACCGTGCCGATCACCTCGCGGGTGTCGGCGTGCAGCTGGCGGGTGGTGCGCACGGACAGCGCGTGCAGCTCCCGGTCGAGCACGTGCGGCAGCTCCGGGCAGCCCTTGCCGGAGCCGAGCTCCTGCACGCACCGCACGTGGATCGTCGCCAGGTCGATCGAGACCCGCTGGACGGCGGCCACCCGGCGGGCGGCGATCTCGCGCTCGAGCAGGTCCTGCCACTCGTCGCCGGCACGGGAGACGGTCGCCGCGGCGACCCCGACCGGCGCGGGGCGCGGCTCGGCCCAGGTCTCCAGCTCGTGGCGCAGCTCGGCGACGCCGAAGACCGCGCCGGGCTCAAGCGACACCGGGAACCAGGGCGCCGAGGCCAGCATCTGGCCGCGCGAGGCGAGCAGGGCCCGGTTGGCCACCAGCATCTCGGGCCAGCCGTCGTGCTGGTCGATGCGCGTCAGCACGAACGCGATCCGCTCGACCCGGTCCGCCGCGGCGGCGAGCAGGTCCAGGTCGGCGCGCGCCAGCGGCGCGGCGGCGTCGGCGACGAACAGCAGGCCGAGGCCCCGTTCGGCGGCGTCGAGGATGATCTCGGCGTTGGCGGCGTCCAGGCCCCCGCTGCCGGGCGTGTCGACCAGCGCGACGCGCTTGAGCAGACCTTCGGAGTGGGTGATCTCGATGCGCCGAGCGGGGCGGGCCGGGCCGGGCCGCGGGTCGCGCTGGCCGGTCATGAACGCGTCGACGACGGTGCGCGACTCCCGGTGACCGGGGACGAACGCGCGGGTCTCGGGCTTGTCGCCGTGCCGGAAGACCAGCCAGGCGTCGCCGGCCGGGGCCGGCTCGGCGCGCCGGATCAGGGCGTTGAGCAGTGCGGTCTTGCCGCTGCGCGGCGAGCCCGCGATCACCGCGTAGCTGCGGGCGCCGGGCGCGGAGCGGGTCTCGGGCTGGCGGTGACCCCTGCTCCCGCGGACCGGCATGGCAGACACTGGACCCCCGGGCGTCGTGACTGTCAGATCGATCAGCGGCGCCTGCATGATCCCAGACCCCATGTGCGACCTCCTTGAACACGGCCGGTAAGCATCGGAACGCTACGTGAACGGGCACTTACGGAGGCAGTGCTCCGGCTACTCAACTGAGTCCGAACGCACTACTCAAGTTCGCGCATCGGCGGGTACTCGCAGTAATCGACCTATCGATATGCTGCGACGGTGCCCCCGTGGAGCTTTGTCGGTCGAAACGCTGAACTGGTCCGTCTCTCCGAGGCAGCCACCGGCTCTACCGGTCGCGGCTTAATTCTGGGCGGCCCGCCAGGCATCGGCAAGAGCCGATTGCTGCGCGAGGGCGTCAACGCCCTTGACCAGGACAGGCTCGCCGTCTGGACCGCGACGGCGAACGCCGCCACGGCCGGTCTGCCGCTAGGCGGGCTGGCCCAGGTGCTGCCGCCCGACCAGCCGGCGGGCGGCTCGCCGGCCGGCCTGCTGCGGTGGGCCGTCGACGCGCTGCACCGCCAGGCCGCGGGCCGGCCGATCGTCGTGGCCATCGACGACGCCCACCTGCTCGACCCGCTGTCCGCCGCGCTCGTCTACTACGTCGCCCGCTCCGAGAACGCGACGGTGATCGGCACCGTGCGCACCGGCGAGCCGGTGCACGACCCGATCAGCGCGCTGTGGAAGGACGACCTGGTCGAGCGGATCGAGCTCACCCCGCTGACCCTGCAGGAGACCTCCGACCTGCTGCAGCAGGTGCTCGGCGGGCCGGTCGACTCAGCCTCCATCGACCGGCTGCAGCAGCTGTCGCAGGGCAACGCGCTGCTGCTGCGCGAGCTGGTCATCGCCGCGCACGCCAGCGGCGAGATCATCGAGAGCTACGGGATGCAGCGCTGGACGGGCAAGGTCGACCTCGCCCCGACCCTGACCGAGGTGGTGGACGCCCGCATCGGCAAGCTCACCCCGCAGGAGCGCGCCGTGCTGGAGCTGGTCGCGTTCGGCGAGCCGATCGGGCTGCCGCTGCTGGTCAGCGCCACCGACCTCAACACCGTGGAGACTGCCGAGGAGCGGCAGCTGATCCGGGTGGTCGTGGAGGACCGGCGCACCACAGTCCGCCTCGCCCATCCCCTGTACGGCGAGGTCGTGCGCCGCCGCTGCCCGGTCACCCGGGTCCGCCGGCTGCTGGCCGACCTGGCCACGCTGGTGGAGAGCAGCGGCGCCCGGCGCCGCGACGACCTGCTCCGCGTCGCCGTCTGGCGGCTGGACAGCGACACCGCCCGCGACCCGCAGCAGCTGCTGATGGCGTGCCGGCTGGCGTTCGCCACCTACGACATGGCGCTGGCGATGCGGCTGGGCAAGGCGGCCCTCGCGGCCGGCGGCGGGTTCGACGCCGCGGAGACCCTGGCCACCATCCTCATGTTCGTCAACATGCCCGAGGAGGCCGTGGCGATCCTCGACGCCAACAAGGACCAGACCGTCGAGGAGTCCCAGCGCAGCCGGTGGCTCGCCATCCGGCACATCACCGCCCAGTGGGGTCTCGGCGACCCGGACACCGTTGACGACATCGACCGCCAGGCGTACGAGCTGAGCGACCTGCGCGAACGCTCCCTGGTGCTGGCCGTGGAGTCGACGATGCGGCTGCACCGGGGCGACAACGCCCAGGCGCTCACCCTCGCCCGCCAGGTCCTCGACAGCGCGGCCAGCGCCCCCGGCCCGCGGGCCCTCGCCCGCAGCAACATGGCCCAGCTGCAGGCCATGCGCGGCACCCCGGTGCAGACCGTCAAGGCGTTGGCCGCGGTCGACGCCGAGGCGGCGCAGTGGCGGGTCGAGCTGCCGTACTTCCAGCTCGGCATCGAACTCGCCCGCGGCACGGCCATGATCCTCGCCGCCGACCTGGAGGCCGTCGACGCGATCGTGGCCGCCGAGTTCGCCGGCATGGCCGACGCCGGCAACTTCAACATGGGCTCCGGCTACCTGCAGATCGTCCGCGCCCAGGCGGCCCGCCTGCGGGGACGGCTCACCGAGGCGGCCCGGGCCGCGTCGCAGGCCTGCGCGGCCCTGGCCACCGGCAAGGTCTTCGTCGCGCTCGCCCACGCCGAGCGGGCGCACGCCGCCGCCCTCGCCGGGGACGCGGCCGGCGCCGCGGAGGCGTTCGCGATCGCCGAGGCGTCGCACTACCGCTCGATGGAGGTGCTGTACCCCTGGCTCGAGGAGGCCCGGGCCTGGGTCGCGGTCGCGGCCGGCGACATCCCGACCGCCGCGGAGGTGCTGCGGCTGCTCGCGGCGCGCACCCGCAGCGACGGCTTCGCCGCGCACGAGATGTTCGCCCTGTACCACCTGGGCCGGCTGGGCTTCGCCGGCGAGGTCTGCGACCGCCTGGACGCGCTGTCGCACACCGTCGAGGGGCGCACCGCACCGGCGATGGCCTGGCACGTGCGGGCGATCGCCGGGGAGGACGGCGGCAGCCTGCTCGCGGTCGCCGAGGAGCTCGCCGATCAGGAGCTCAACCTGTACGCCGCGGAGGCCGCCGCCGGCGCCGTCACCCTGCTGCGGGGCATCCGCTCGCCGCAGACGCCGCGGGCCGCCCAGCGCCTCGCCGAGCTGCGGCTGCTCTGCCCGACCGCGGCCACCCCCGCGCTGGTCGTGCCGCAGCCGATGCTGACCGGCCGGGAGCGGCAGATCGCCCGGCTCGCCGCCGCCGGCGTCCCGTCGAAGGAGATCGCCGACCAGCTGTACCTGTCCTCCCGTACCGTGGACAACCACCTCATGCGGGTCTACGCCAAGCTCGGTGTGACCGGGCGCGCAGAACTGGCCGCGGCCCTGCGCTCCCTGCCGCCCGAGGAGTGAATAGGCTGGGCCGTGTGATCACGAGCGCGCTGCTGACCGACCATTACGAGCTGACGATGCTGTCGGCGGCACTGCGCGACGGCACCGCGTCGCGCAGCTGCGTCTTCGAGGTGTTCGCCCGCCGCCTGCCCACCGGCCGGCGCTACGGCGTCGTCGCGGGCACCGGGCGGCTCGTGGAGCACCTCAGCTCCTTCCGCTTCTCCGCCGAGGACGTCGATTTCCTGCTCAGCCGCGGGATCGTGGCGCCGGAGACGGCCGAGTGGCTGGCCGCGTACCGCTTCACCGGCGACATCGACGGCTACGCCGAGGGTGAGCTGTTCTTCCCCGGCTCGCCGATCCTCACCGTCAGCGGCACGTTCGCCGAGTGTGTCGTGCTGGAGACGCTGGTCCTGTCGATCCTCAACCACGACAGCGCGATCGCCGCCGGCGCCGCCCGCATGGTCACCGCTGCCCGCGGCCGCGCCGTGATCGAGATGGGCTCGCGCCGCACGCACGAGGAGGCCGCGGTCGCCGCGGCGCGCGCCGCCTACCTGGCCGGCTTCGCCTACACCTCCAACCTGGAGGCCGGCCGGCGCTACGGCATCCCGACCACCGGCACCGCCGCGCACGCCTTCACGTTGCTGCACGACACCGAGCAGGCGGCGTTCGCCTCGCAGGTGGCGACCCTGGGCAAGCAGACCACGCTGCTGGTCGACACGTACGACATCGCCCAGGGCATCCGCAACGCGATCGCCGTCGCCGGACCCGACCTGCGGGCCGTGCGCATCGACTCGGGCGACCTGTCGGTCCTCGCCGCGCACTCCCGGGCCCTGCTGGACTCCCTCGGCGCGACCGAGACCCAGATCATCGTCTCCGGCGACCTCGACGAGTACGCGATCGCCGCCCTGGCCGCCGAGCCTGTCGATGCGTACGGTGCCGGCACCGCCGTCGTCGTCGGCTCCGGCGCCCCGACCGCCGGCCTGGTCTACAAGCTGGTCGAGGTCGACGGCCGCCCGGTGGTCAAGCGCTCCGAGAACAAGGGCACCGTCGGCGGCCGCAAGACCGCCGTGCGCCGGCACAAGCCGACCGGCACCGCCACCGAGGAGATCGTCGTGTCCATGGGCGCGCCGGCGCCCGAGGCCAACGACCGCGCGCTGCAGCGGGCGTTCATCCGCGCCGGCGAGCCGGCGCCCGACCTGCCCGACCTGGCCGCCTCCCGGGAGCACCTGCGCCAGTGCCTCATCTCCATCCCCTGGGAGGGGCTCAAGCTGTCCGCCGGTGACCCGGCGGTTCCCGTCCAGATGCTTGGGGGCTCCGCATGACCCGCGCTTTGATCATCGTCGACGTCCAGAACGACTTCTGCGAGGGCGGCTCGCTCGCCGTCGGCGGCGGCGCGTCCGTCGCGGCGGCCATCTCCGCCGCCGTGGCCGGCGGGTCGTGGGACCACGTCGTGGCCACCCAGGACCACCACATCAACCCCGGCGCCCACTTCGCCGAGGCGCCCGACTACGTGTCGACCTGGCCCGTGCACTGCGTGGTCGGCACCGGCGGCGTCGACTTCCACCCGTCGCTGGACGTGTCCCGGGTCGAGGCGGTGTTCACCAAGGGCGAGTACGAGGCGGCGTACTCCGGCTTCCAGGGCTCCTCCTCCGGCGTCGACCTCGCGACCTGGCTGCGCGACCGGTCCGTCTCCGACGTCGACGTGGTCGGCATCGCCACCGACCACTGCGTGCGAGCGACCGCAGTCGATGCCCAGAATTCGGGATTTGTTACAACCGTGCTGCTGGACCTCACGGCGGGGGTCGCCCGGCCGACCGTGGACGCCGCCCTGGCTGAGCTGCGCGCCGCCGGTGTCACCCTTGTTGGTGAACCGGTCGTGGCCACGAGCTGACCATCCGGCGGATGGCACGGAACTGGACTTGCCGTGTAACAACCGACGTGTACCGTCATCCCGGCAAGCGGTTCCGCATCGATGTGAGAACTTCTCACGTCACAACGTAAGGACCACCTACACGGAGCGTGGCGAAAAAGGTGAGACTTCGCTACGCTTGCGGGACCTCGAAGGGTCGTCCATGGTGGACAGCCCAGCACCAGGAGGGTCACGTGAAGTTGTCGATCGAAACCCGCCCTGCAGATCAGCGAGAAGCGGCGCTGAGCCTGAGCGGCGAAATCGACTATGAGACCGCTCAGGAGCTCCGCACAGCGGTAAGTTCAGTGCTCGACGGCAATATCGACACGCTCGTCATCGACCTCGCCGGCGTCACGTTCCTCGACTCCACCGGCATCGGCACCCTCGTGGTCGCCAAGCGCATCTGCCACAGCATGGGCGTCAAGCTGCACATCCGCCGCCCAAACCCGTTCATCGCGCGCCTGTTCGCGGTGGTCGGCGTCAGCGACATCCTCGGGGTCCCGATCCCGCCGGGCACGGTCTCCGGCCGCCTCCCGCAGCCCCGCGAGCGCAACGTCACCCAGCCCGCCTGACGCCGAGAAGCCCACGCGGTCCGGACCTTGGACCCCGCACGTCCAAGGTCCACCGTTTTCCGCCTCTACCTTTTCCGGCACTTCCTGTCGCACTACGTGACCACCCGGCTGCCGTCCGTTCTTGGGCGATACGCCTGCCTTACGCCGATTCACCCGTCAGCGTGGATCATCTCCATTCCGGTTACTCGCCGTCGCCGCCCCTTCGAGGGCGGCGATTCGCTGCGATCGGGTGAATCACCCGATCGGTCCGCGGTGCCGCCTCCCCGGGTGGCGGGGGCAAGTCGCTCGGCCGCCGCGGCAAGGGCCACGCAGTCCCATCAACTGGGACGGCCCCCAATGCGGCGCTCCCGACAACCAGCCGGACCTCCTGCGGCCGCTGAACCGGACCTCCTGCGGCCGCTGAAGTGGCCCAGGACGGCCGAAACGCCGATCGTCGTAAGCGGGGAAGGGCCAGGCAACCCAGTTGTGCAGCGGCGCAAGCAACCGCCGCGGCGACCGGCAATCGGCGGTGATCGACGGCGCCCGCATTCGCGTTACAACAGCCTCCGGCGCCACGCTCCGGCCGCCGCCACGCTCCGGGCGCGGTACCCCTCGAAGTCCGACAGGCTCCCGGGAGGCGCACCGACCAGCCGCCGGGTAGGCACAGCGACCAGCCGCCGGGTGCACAGTGACCAAGCCGCCGGGATAAGGCGCAGTGACACCGGCATCACAGGACCGCCGGCACCAGGACCGCCGGCTCCACAGGACTTCGGGACCGCAGAGCCGCGCCTCACGTGCCGGGGCTTCTGCCCCCGGCCCCCTGAGGACCGTCGAAGCCGCCGCGGCAGCCGCAACAGCTGGCACCAGCTGGGCAGCCCGCCGCGCCGGTCGGGAATGCGCACGCTGCTGGTGATCCTCTTCACGACCGGGATCGCCGGAATGGCCGCGACCACCGCGGGAAGGCACTGGACGGCAGCCAGAGCGACCTGCCCGCAGCGGTCAGGGGCGGCTGCGGCGGCCGGGCCACCAGATCGGACTGGAACAACGGAGGCAGAGGGGACACGGCCGCGGTTGCAGCTTGTCGGTGGCGCCAGTATCGGCCTCGTGATCAAGGGGCGGGTGGCGTCGCACTCAGCAGGACGCGCCGCCGGGCTGTGAGGCGTCCGCCGGCTGGGGCGCGGCCGGCGCGAGAACGGGTGCCACAGGTGAGTCACTCTCCGTGGACGCTGACCGCCATGACGAGCGATGGCTCCCACGCACGTACGCCAACGTGCGTGTGCGCAGGCTGGACCACGGGGGTACAACCCGGTGGATCCCTGGAACCCGGTGGATCCCTGTTCTCCGGCGCACAGGGATCCACCGGGTTGTGCTGCCCGGTCGCGCACATGCCGCAGACGCCGTCCAGGGAGCGCACCGGAGCGCACCGCGAGAAGCGGGCACCTCAGGAGCCGAGCACCCGGTCCGAGCACTCAAGCACCGAGCGCCTCAGGAACCGAGCGCCTCAGGAACTGCGCGCCTCAGGAACTGCGCGCCTCAGGAACCGCGTGCCCGAAAGCGGCAGCCTGGGACCCAAACATCCCGAAAAGGCCCAGAAAGGTCCGAAAGGTCCGAAAGGCCCTGAGAACCGGGCACCCCCAAGCCCCGGGAGGCAAACACCCCGGGAAGCGAGCGCCCTGGAAAAGGGGCAGCCCCGACCTGGGCGGCCGGCGGAAGCGGCTGCGGTGGTCGGGGCTGCCAGTGGTCGGGCCCGCGTGAGCGGGGGTGGAACGGCGAAGCGGTTAGTGTTGCTCCTCGTAGGTGGCGCCGCCGTCGGCCTCGTGGCTGAGGGGGCGGGCGCCGCCGGTCGGCGGGGCCTCCAGGGAGTGGCCGGGCGCGTGTGCCGGGAAGCGGGCGTCGAAGGCCGGGCGCTCCGAGCGGATGCGGGGCATGCTGTCGAAGTTGCGCAGCGGGGGCGGGCAGGAGGTGGCCCACTCCAGGGACATGCCGTGGCCCCACGGGTCGTTGACCTCGACGACACGGCCGGTCTTGTAGGACTTCCACACGTTCCAGAGGAAGGGCAGCGTGGAGAGGCCGGTGATGAACGAGCCGATGGTCGAGACCGTGTTGAGCGTGGTGAAGCCGTCGGACTGCAGGTAGTCGGCATAACGGCGGGGCATGCCCTGCGTGCCGAGCCAGTGCTGCACCAGGAACGTGGTGTGGAAGCCGATCGTGGTGAGCCAGAAGTGGACCTTGCCGAGGCGCTCGTCGAGCATGCGGCCGGTCATCTTCGGGAACCAGAAGTAGACGCCGGCGTAGACGGCGAAGACGATCGTGCCGAAGAGCACGTAGTGGAAGTGGGCGACCACGAAGTACGTGTCGGACACGTGGAAGTCGATCGGCGGGCTGGCGAGCAGGACGCCGGAGAGACCACCGAAGAGGAAGGTCACCAGGAAGCCGATGGCGAACAGCATCGGTGTCTCGAAGGTGATCTGGCCCCGCCACATGGTGCCGATCCAGTTGAAGAACTTCATGCCGGTCGGCACGGCGATGACGAAGCTCAGGAACGAGAAGAACGGCATGAGCACCTGACCGGTCGCGAACATGTGGTGCGCCCACACGCTCATCGACAGGGCACCGATCGCGATGGTCGCGCCGACGAGGCCCTTGTAGCCGAAGACCGGCTTGCGACTGAAGACCGGGATGACCTCCGTGATGATGCCGAAGAACGGCAGCGCCACGATGTAGACCTCGGGGTGGCCGAAGAACCAGAACAGGTGCTGCCAGAGCATCGCGCCGCCGGTCTCCGCGTCGTAGACGTGGGCGCCGAGGCGGCGGTCGGCCTCCAGGGCGAGCAGCGCGGCGGCCAGGATCGGGAAGACCATGATGACCAGGACGCTGGTGACCAGGATGTTCCACGTGAACATCGGCATGCGGAACATCGTCATGCCGGGCGCGCGCAGCGTCAGGATCGTGGTGATCATGTTGACGGCGCCGAGGATGGTGCCGAGGCCGGACAGGACCAGGCCGACGATCCACAGGTCGGCGCCGACGCCGGGCGAGTGGACCATGCTGTTGAGGGGGGCGTAGGCGAACCAGCCGAAGTCGGCGGCGCCGCCCGGGGTGATGAAGCCGATCAGGGTGATCGAGCCACCGAACGCGTAGAGCCAGTAGGCGAACGAGTTCAGCCGGGGGAACGAGACGTCGGGCGCGCCGATCTGCAGCGGCGTGATGTAGTTCGCAAAGGCGAACACGATCGGCGTCGCGAAGAACAGCAGCATGATCGTGCCGTGCATGGTGAACAGCTGGTTGTACTGCTCCGGGGAGAGGAACTGCAGCCCCGGCCGGGCCAGCTCGGCGCGCATGAGCAGCGCCATGAAGCCACCGATCAGGAAGAACACGAACGACGTCGTGAGGTACATCAACCCGATCTGCTTGGCGTCCGTCGTGCGCAACAGCCGAGCGAACGCCGAGCCCTTGACCGGCTGGTGCACCGGCCAAGGCCTGGTGACGATCGGCTTTGGTGCAACGGTGGTCACGAAAGGCCTCCTGAGGCTGTTGAACCCGCTGGCGAGCCAGCTCCGCGAGGTGCCCGCCCGATCAACGTCGCGATCAACACGTTCACCTCGGAGGCAGGATAGTCTCCCGGTCCGACACAAAATCGCTGGGGGCACAAGACCTAACGGGTAGCAGGTGCAGAGCCACCCGCCGCGCCGAGGTTGAACGTGATGGCACCGGCCGCAACCGCCGCCAGGACCAGCAGCACGATGCCCCAGAAGATCAGCCGGTCCGCCGGTGTCGGCGCCTTCCACGCCCCCGCGATCCGGGCGGAGACCGGGACCGGCTCGGGCACCACCTGCGTGACGGCCTCGGACTCGGAGGCGTCCGGAACAGCGGGCGCCGGCGTGCGCACCGGCAGCGCCCGCAAGAGGATCAAGGTCGCGCCGGCGAGCACCAGCAGCACCCCGAGCACCGTGATGATAACGGCAATCCAGTCACGCATCGCGAATCTCCCAGATAGCACCGGACAGGACCGACGAGCACAGAACCGGACGAAACCCTAGAGACGGCCGCGCATCGACGCATCGCCAGGCTAGGAGATCCACGCAGGTCACGCCAGAGCCGTCCGCGGCGTGACGGCCGGTGAAATTTACAGTCGAAACCCCGGTAGTGAAACCTGGCGGCAATCTCGTGTTGACAGTACGGAAACCGTGTATGACGCTCCGGTATGGAAGCGCTCCCAAAATCGACGCCTTGCTATCCGAGGAGGTCGCGATGTCGATTACCGCCGCTGCCGAACACCCCACGCTCGCCCATGTCGCCGCGCTCGCCGGTGTTTCTTCCGCCACCGCCTCCCGCGTGCTCAACGGCTCCGCCCGAGTCAGCCCAACCGCCCGCCAGCAGGTCCGTGACGCCGTCGATCGGCTCGGCTACGTCCGGCAGCGCGCCGCCCGCGCCGTCGACCGTCGCCCCCGCTCGGTCGCCGCCGTGGTCTGCGAGCCCAACGCACGACTGTTCGCCGATCCGTTCTACTCCCGTGTGCTCGCGGGCGCCAGTGCGGCGTTCGCCGAGCGGGACATGCCCATGCTGCTCGCCGCCGGGGAACGACCGGCGTCACTGCAGCGGTACCTCAGCAGCGGCCACATCGACGGGGTCCTGCTGATCTACTGCCGCAGCAGCCACCCCCTGGTCGTGACCCTGCCCGCGCTCGGCGTGCCGGTCACGCTCATCGGCCGGCCGCTGCAGACCAGCACCCTGCCGTACGTCGACGCGGACAACCGCGGCGGCGCGCGGCAGGCCGTCGAGCACCTGGCCCGCACCGGCCGCAAGCGCATCGTCACGATCGCCGGCCCGCCGGACGTGTCCGCGGGCGTGGACCGGCTGGCCGGGTTCCGCGAAGGTCTCGAGCGGGCCGGGCTGGAGCCGGGCCCGATCGCCTACGGCGACTTCACCCGGCCCGCCGGCGTGCACGCCATGACCCGGCTGCTGGACCACCGGCCGACCCTCGACGCGGTGTTCGCCGCGTCGGACCTGATGGCCGTCGGGGCGCTGCACGCGCTGCGGCAGGCGGGACGGCGGGTGCCGGAGGACGTCGCCGTCATCGGCTTCGACGACCTGCCCCTCGCGGCCTTCACCCAGCCGCCGCTCACCACGATCAAGCAACCGGTCGAGGAGATCGGCGCGGCCGCGGCCCGCCAGCTGCTGTCGCTCATGAACGGTGAGCCCGTCGAGGCCTCCCCGGTCCTGCCCACCACCCTGGTCCGACGGCAGTCGGCATGACCGGCCCGCAGCGCAGCGAGGAGCCGGGCATCATCGGCGCAGTTCCAAGGTCAGGGCGGCGCCGGAGCGCAGCGGAGGTGCTGGCATGACCTCCGAACTGCATCCAAACGGGGCCGGCCCGACGAACAACAGGGTATGCAACGGCTACTGGAGGCGGCCCGGTCACTGGACACCGGCACGGTCGCGCGCACCGTCCGGGAGCTGATGGAGGCGCGCGGCGTGATCGAGGTCTGGACCGTTGTGTGCGTCCCGGCGCTGCACGAGGTGACCGGGGACGTCACCGTCGAGCATGCTCTCAGCCAGGGACTCGCACACGGTCTGGACCTCGTCAGCGCGCCGCGGCACGACGACATCAGGACCAACCACGTCCTGCTGGCGTGCGCGCCCCGCGAGGCGCACTCGCTGCCGCTGCGCGCCCTGGCCGCGGCCCTGTTCGAGCGGCGCATCGGCACGTTCCTGCTCGGCGCGGAGGTGCCGTGGAGTGCGCTGCGGGCCGCGGTGCGGCGCACGGTGCCCGGCACCGCGATCGTGTGGTCGCAGCAGCCGGGCACCGCCGACCCGGCCTCGCTGCTCGCCATCGCCGGCCGGTTCCCGGGCACCCGGTTCGCCTCGGCCGGGCCCGGCTGGGAGCCCGTGCCGGCCGGGCTGGCCCACCTCTCGTCGATCGAGGTCGCCGTTTCCGCATGTGTACCGGTGGCCGCCGGTCGGGCTCCCGACGCGTAGTGGTCCTCCCGGCACGAAACCGCTACCGTGCCGGGCATGACCGAGCTGGACCCGCCCGCGTACACCGGGAAGCGCAGGGCCGGCATCGGCGGTCAGCCACGCTTCGTATTCGCCGCGGTGCTCGTCGTCGTCGCGCTGATGGCATTGCTGCTGCGGGTCCTGACCGGCGGCGGCTCGCAGCCCGAGGACCGGCTGTCGGCCGAGCCGCTGGGGCCGCTCGTGCCGACCGGTCCGGCCGCCATGGCGGGGGCGAGCCGCACCGGCTCCCCCAGCGCCAGGCCGAGCCACAGCGCGTCGGCGTCACCGGCTGCCTCCACCGCGCCGTCGGTGTCGGCGTCGGCCGTGGCGCCGTCGGTGCCCGGCTCGCCGAGCGCCACCGGTACCGCTGCCAAAACGATCGAAGCGGAGGCCGCGGCGAACCGCCGGCCCAGCCAGATGACCGTGCGGGAGGTCTCCGCCGCCTCCGGCGGCCGGGCCGTCACGGGCATCGGCAACAACCGGATCCTGACGTTCACCGGCGTCACCGCCCAGCAGGCCGGCGAGGTCACACTCACCGTCGCCTACCTGTCCACCGATGACCGCGCCTGCTGGCTGCGCGCCGGGCGCGGCAGCTGGCAGCACGTCCGCTTCCCGTCCAGCGGCGCGTGGGACCGGGTCGCGACCATCGCACTCACCGTGCGCCTCGAGGCGGGCCAGAACACGATCGAGGCCGGGAACACCATCGGCAGTTGGTGCCCCGACCTCGATCGCATCACCGTTGCCCCCCGCTGACCACCCCAGCTGCGGCAACATGTTGATGTGCAACGTTTGGCGTGACCGTGCGCCGGGTGGACCATCCAGGGAGGCTTCCGGTTTTGTCCGGCGCCGGTCACATCCCAAATACTGCGGGGCGGACCTGAGTCACACCCGTAATCGCGCTGGGAAGTTCCTGGTAATAGGGTCGCCGCCATGGCGCTCTTCGACCTGCCCCTCGCCGAGCTGCGGCAGCACCGCTGCGCGACGCCCGAGCCCGCCGACTTCGACGCGTTCTGGGCCGCGACCCTCGACGAGGCGCGCGAGCTGGCCGCGCCGGCCGTGCTGACCCCGGCCGACACCGGCCTGCGGGCGGTCGGCACGACCGACGTGACGTTCACCGGGTTCGCCGGCCAGCCGGTCAAGGCGTGGCTCAACCGCCCGGCCGGCGCCGAAGGGCCGCTTCCCGTCGTCGTGGAATTCGTCGGGTACGGCGGGGGCCGCGGCTTCCCTCACGACTGGCTGCTCTGGTCGGCGGCCGGGTACGCCCACCTCGTGATGGACACCCGCGGCCAGGGCGGCGGCTGGCGGGCCGGCGACACCCCGGACCCGGACGGCTCGGGGCCGCAGTCGCCGGGCTTCCTGACCCGCGGCGTGCTCGACCCGCGGACCTACTACTACCGCCGCCTGATCACCGACGCGGTGCGGGCCGTGGAGACCGCCCGGGCGCTGCCGTTCGCGTCGCAGGTCCTGGTCAGCGGCATCAGCCAGGGCGGCGGCCTGGCCCTCGCCGCGGCCGGCCTGACCACGGTCGACGGCGTCGTGGCGGGCGTGCCGTTCCTGTGCGACATCCGCCGCGCGGTGACGATCACCGACCGGACGCCGTACGCCGAGTTCGCCGCCTTCTGCCGGCTCGACCCGGACCGGGCCGCCCGCGCCCTGGCCACCGTGGACTACGTGGACGGGGCGCACTTCGCCACCCGCATCACCGCCCCGGCGCTGGTGTCGGCCGCCCTGATGGACCTGACGTGCCCGCCGTCGACGGTGTTCGCGGCGTACAACGCGCTGCAGGGCCCGAAGGAGCTGGAGCTGTACGAGTGGGACGGCCACGACGGCGGCCAGGGCCACTTCTCCGCACGGTCGGTCGCGTTCGCCAACGCCCTGCTCGGACGGTGAGCGCCGGCCTGCCGGGACGGTGCGCGCAGATCGCTGCGGGCGGTGCGCGCCGGCTGGCCGGTCAGGCCACGCGCAGGGACTGGCCGAGGGTCGCCACGACGTCGCCGCGGTGCAGTTGCCGGCCGCGGCGGGTGTCGACCTCGCCGTTGACGGTCACCTCGCCGTAGGCGATGAGGTCCTTGCCCTCGCCGCCGGTCTCCAGCACGCCGGCGAGCTTCAGGAACTGGCCGAGGCGGATCATGTCGCCCCGGATCTGGACGTCTTTCATCGGGCATGCTCCAGCAGCGTCAGCATCTCGGGCAGGTTGAAGAAGCGGGCCGTGTCCAGCGCCGACGGGCCGCCCGCGGCGGGGTCCGCGCCGGCCGCCAGCAGCGCCCGCACCGACGCCTCCGACCGGCGGAAGACGGCCGCGGCGAGCGCGGTCTGACCCCGGTCGTTGGCCCGGTCGGCGTCCGCGCCGCGGGCCAGCAGCGCCTCCACCACCGGCGGGTGGTTGTGGTATGCGGCCAGGATCAGCAGCGTGTCGCCCTTGTCGTTGGTCAGGTTCACCGGCAGGCCGGCGTCCACGCTGGCCGCGAGCTCGCCGGCGGCGCCCGCGCGGGCCAGGTCGAACATGCGGTGCGCGAAGTCGAGGACGTCGGCGTCGATCGGTTCACTCACGCCAGCAGCGTAGCTGTCGGGCAGCCGACCGCCGGGCGCCGAACCCGATCCCGCCGCCCGACGTGTCACCTGGCAACGCTGCGAACAAGGAGACCCGAACATGCGCAAGATCGTGCTGACCATCGCGGTGGCCGCGGCCGCCCTGTCGCTGAGCGCCTGCGACTCGATCGACCTGACCAAGCAGGGCCAGGCCACGGAGGCACCCGCCGCGGCCGCCGCCGAGCAGACCAGCGCCGCCGAGCCGCCGGCCGCCGCGACCGTCGCCGGGGTGAAGGTCCGCGAGGACGCCACGCTCGGCAAGGTGGTGACCGACTGCCGGTGCGGGGCATCCCGGGCTGGTGGACGGTGCTGGACATCTCCTTCGGCGTGTTCGGCATCGTGCCGTTGCTGGTCGTCTGGCGGCTGATCAAGCGCCTGGAGCGGGAGGAGGCCCCGGGAGCTCGGCCGGACGACAACCAGCTTGCTCCCGAAAAAGCGTTGCCGAGCCTCGGCGGCCGTGGCTAGGTTGGTCGTACACGGGAAAGGAGGTGGTCCAACGTTGTGTAGCAATGGGACTCGTGAGGTGACTGTCCGCTAGCCGCCGTCCTCTGGACTCGCATTTCGTGCGGCCGCCCGGATGGCGGCACGGCGAATACGAGACAGTTTCCCAGCCCCCGAGGCTTTCCGGTGTCAGTCCAGCCGGCCCGCGCGCAGCCAGCGCAGGAACCTCGGGGGCTGTTCCATATCCTGATGCACATGATCTCCGCCGATCGTCTGCGCGGCCACGTCGCCGCGCTTGTCGCGCACGGGCCGCGCTGCGGCGACCTGCCCGGCGTGCCCGCCGCGCTGCGGTACATCACCGACGAGCTCAGCGGGCTCGGCCTGGTGGTGCGGGTCGAGCGGTACGGCAGTGAGCTGCACGACGTGAACCTCGTCGCCGAGATCGAGGGCGGCACGTCCGACGACGCCGTCGAGCTGGTGGCGCACTGGGACACCGTCGAGGGCACCCCTGGCGCCGACGACAACGCCAGCGGCGTGGCCGGCGTCCTGGAGGCCGCCCGGGCGCTGCGCGATCTGGACCTGCCGGCCCGCACCATCCGCTTCTGCCTGTTCGGCGGTGAGGAGGACGGGTTCCGGGGCAGCACCGCCCACGTCCGGCAGATCACCCCCGACACCGAGTCGATCGTGTTCGAGATGATCGGGCGGACGTCCCCGACGCAGTCGGCGCCGTCGTTCCTGCTGGACCCGCCGACGGTCGGCGACTTCATCGCGCTGATCGCCAACCCGGAGTCCGCCGGGCTCGCCGACGCGTTCGCATCCGCCGCCGCGCCGCACCTGCCGACGTTTCCGCTGGTCATGCCGACCGAGGCGATGGAGGTCGTGCTCCGCAGCGACCACGTGCCGTACTGGTCGACCGGCCGGAAGTCGCTGCTGGTCACCGACACCGCCGAGTTCCGCGTCCCGGAGTACCACGAGGCCACCGACACCCTGGACCGGCTCGACCTGGACTTCGCGGCGAAGGTGACCGCGGCCGCGGTCCGGACCGTCACCCGCCTGGCCGGCTGAACGCCGGGACGTCGTGATCTATATCACTGACGTCCAGGAACGACGGTGACGCACGGGCCGGAGGCGTCGGAGCGCGTGTGACAGCATCCCCTCGTGAGCCCGACGCCCATCCGGCTGCTGATCGCCGATGACCAGGCGCTCGTCCGCGGTGCCCTGGCCGCGCTGCTCGACCTGGAGCCGGACCTGACGGTCGTGGCCGAGGTCGGGCGCGGTGACGAGGTCGTCGCGGCGGCCCGCGAGCACCGGCCCGACGTGGCCCTGCTCGACGTCGAGATGCCCGGCGTCGACGGCATCACCGCGGCCGCCACGCTGCGCAAGGCGATGCCCGGCTGCAAGGTCCTGATGGTGACCACGTTCGGGCGGCCGGGGTACCTGCGGCGGGCGATGGCGGCCGGGGCGTCCGGCTTCGTGGTCAAGGACACCCCGGCGCGGCAGCTCGCCGACGCGGTGCGCCGCGTGGCCGCTGGGCTGCGGGTGGTGGACCCGACCCTGGCCGCGGAGACCCTCGCCAGCGGCGACAGCCCGCTGACCCCGCGGGAGGCCGACGTGCTGCGCGCGGCCCGGGAGGGCGGCACGGCCGCCGACGTCGCCGGGCAGCTCGGCCTGTCGGAGGGCACGGTGCGTAACCATCTATCGTCGGCGATCGGCAAGACCGGCGCGCGGACCCGCGCGGAAGCAGTACGGCTCGCCGATGAGAACGGTTGGTTGTAAGGGGCAACCAGTAGGGTGTGTGCATGACGGCACTTCTGGCGAGCGGTCGCGAGGCGGACGTCTACGCGCTCGACGAGCGGCGCGTGCTGCGGCGCTACCGGGCCGGCGGCGACGTGACCGCGGAGGCCGCCGTCATGCGGTATGTCGCCGACCACGGCTATCCGGTCCCCCGGGTCTACGAGGCGACCGGCGCCGACCTGATCCTGGAGCGGCTCGACGGGCCGACCATGCTGCAGGCCCTCGCCGACGGCTCGCTCGACCTCCGCGACGGCGGGACCGTCCTGGCGGACCTGCTGGAGCGGCTGCACAAGGTGCGGGTGCGCGCCGCGAAGGACCCCGGCACCAGGATCCTGCACCTCGACCTGCACCCGGAGAACGTGGTGATGACCGAGGGCGGCCCGGTCGTCATCGACTGGCGTAACAGCATCGAGGGCCCGCCGGAGCTCGATGTGGCGATGAGCGCCCTGATCGTCGCCCAGGTCGCGATCGAGCCGGGGCACGTGTTCGCCGAGCAGGCCGAGGTGTTTCTCGACGTGCTGCTGTCCTGCACCCGGGACAACCCGCTGTCCCAGCTGGAGGCCGCGGTGCGCCGCCGGGCCGCCGACCCCGCGCTGACCCCGGCGGAGCAGTCGCACCTGCACGAGGCGGCGATGCTCGTCACCACGATCTGCCGCGCCCACCACTGAGGCGGCGCGACCGCGCCCACCACTGAGGCGGCGCGACCGCGCCCACCACTGAAGCGGCGCGATACCGCGCGGCCGGGTGAGAAGCCCGCACCCGCATGGGCGCGGAGACTCACTCCCGGCAGGCGACGCCCCAGGCCCCGCCCGGGCGGCACGCTTTCAGCCATGGAGGAACTCTTCGTCCGGCAGGTCGACATCGGCGTGGCCGAGATGGACGTCGCGGTCGGCGACCAGTTGAGCACCACCCGCGTCGTGGTGGAGCACGCCACCGCCACCGACGGCCGAGGCGGCCCCGAACGGCAGTTGCTGCTCGTGTACGGCGCCGAGGAGACCCCCGCGGTCGCCGAAGCCCTGCTCCGCGCCGCCGAAACAGCGACCACACCCTGAGCGGAGAAAGAGCAGCAGAGACCGGCACCACACGTATATTGTTGAGCGCTCAACTACTTGCTACATTCGAAAGCATGACATCGCTGCCCGAGCTTGACCGACACCTCGCCACCGCGATCCCGGCCAGCCGGGATCAGCGCACCTGGACGCCCGACGACGGCGCCCTGCCCAGCATCTACCTCAGCCACGGCGCCCCGCCGCTGCTGGAGGACGGCCCGTGGATGCGGGAACTGTTCGACTGGGCCGCCGGCCTGCCCAAGCCGAAGGCCGTCCTCATCGTCAGTGCCCACTGGGAGTCCGCGCCGCTGAGCGTCTCCAGCTCGGCGGCCGGCACCCCGCTGGTCTACGACTTCGGCGGCTTCGCCCCGCACTTCTACCGATTGCAGTACGCCACCCCTGACGCGTCCGTCCTCGCCCGGCGGGTCGCCGCCGCGATGCCGGACTCTGAGCCCGTGCACGAGCACCGCAGCCGCGGCCTCGACCACGGCGCCTGGGTGCCGCTGATGGTGATGTACCCGCTCGGCGACGTCCCCGTGCTGCAGCTGAGCCTGCCCACCCATGACCCGGACCGCCTGCTGGAGCTCGGCCGCCGGCTGCGCCCGCTGCGCGAGGAGGGCGTGCTGGTGATCGGCTCGGGGTTCATGACGCACGGCCTGCCGTTCCTGCGCCGCGAGCACTGGCTCGGCGCCGGCGGCCCGCCCGGCTGGTCCACCGACTTCGACGCCTGGGCCGCCGAGGCCCTCGCCAAGGGCGACGTGGACACCTTGTCCAGGTACGCGAGCCAGGCGCCGGGCATGCCGTTCGCGCACCCGACGGCCGAGCACTACACGCCGCTGTTCGTCACGCTCGGTGCCGCCGACCGGCCCGACGCGCCCACGACCTCGGTGATCGACGGCTACTTCATGGGCCTGTCGAAACGGTCGGTGCAGGCGGACGCTACCGTCTAGCCCGTGGCCTACTTGATCTCCGTCAACGCCGGCACCCCGACCCCGACCGAGCATTCCAGCATGCCCATGACGGGCATCGACAAGCGACCCGTCGAGGGGCCGGTCCTCGTGCTGGTGCCCGGCCCGCAGGGCACCGCGCCGACCGGGATCGCCGGCGACGTGGTGTGCGACGTGCGGGTGCACGGCGGCCCGGACAAGGCGGTCTACGCGTACGCGCGGGAGAACCTCGACCGGTGGGCCACCGAGCTCGGCCGGGAGCTGTCCGGCGGGGTCTTCGGGGAGAACCTGACCACGTCGGGGCTGGACGTCACGGGCGCCCGGATCGGTGAACGCTGGCGCATCGGTGGTGAGGTGCTGCTGGAGGTGGCGTCGCCGCGGATCCCGTGCCGCACGTTCGCCGCCTGGCTCGGCGAGGCCGGCTGGATGCGCCGCTTCACGGAGCGGGCGGAGCCCGGCGCCTACCTGCGCGTGCTGCGCCCCGGCTCGATCCGGGCCGGCGACCCGATCGAGGTGGTGCACAGCCCCGCGCACGACGTGACGATCGGGGTGGCGTTCCGGGCGCTGACGGCCGAGCCGGAGCTGCTGCCGCTGCTGCTGCCCGTGGACGAGCTGCCCGAGCGCACCAAGGAGAAGGTGCGGGCCAGGCTCAGCCAGTAGGCAGGACCAGGGCGTACGCCCGCGGGAAGCCCATCCGGGGGATCCGCTGCTGCTGGATCTCCTCGATCGTGACCTCGCGGACCTGCCCGGATCCCGGCTCGAAGCAGCGCAGCACGGTCTCCTGCGGGTGCGCGGTGATCAGTACCCAGTGCCGCGGCACGCCCTTGCCGACGAGCATCGCGACCGGCCACCCGGTGTCGACCGCGGCGCAGACGTCGGCGAGGCGGTCCCGGCGGCCGCGGAAGAGCCGCCAGCCGTACCGGGTGCCGAGCTCCGCGGCGTGCGCCGTGATCGTCGCCGCGACGCCCCATGGGGTGGTGCCGAGCTTGCGCGGCCAGATCCGGTTCGCGGCGGCGTGGATGCGGTGCTGCTCGGCACCGTAGTCGGCGACGGCATCGGCGTACACGGGATCCAGCAGTGCCGACGCCACCATGGCGACGGTGGGTCCACAGGTGAACCCGTCGGTCTGCCGGACCCCGGTCCGCAGTTCCGCGGCGGTGAAATCGACACCCCAGGCAAGCATGCCCAGAGACTAGACCGCCC
The DNA here is from genome assembly GCF_040654515.1 of Dactylosporangium sp. NPDC050688. Taxonomy (NCBI): domain Bacteria; kingdom Bacillati; phylum Actinomycetota; class Actinomycetes; order Micromonosporales; family Micromonosporaceae; genus Dactylosporangium; species Dactylosporangium sp. NPDC050688. The sequence goes on along the minus strand of NZ_JBFAIC010000048.1, from coordinate 7,064 downwards.
CGGTCAGACAGCGCGAGCGACGGCGATCTTCGTCCCCGAGCGCTGCCCCGCCTCGTAGAACATGTACTGGACACCGCCGTCGGTGCCGAACGACGGCGCGGCGGAGCGGTTGTTGTCGGGCGCGCCGGACAGCGCGGCGTGGAAAACGCCGAGGTGGATCTCCTTGTCGAAGTTGTTGCCGACCTCGGTGAGGAACATGTCCCCGGAGCTGCCGTGGTAGACGACGTAGGTGGTGTTGTTGCGGTACAGCAGGTGCGGGCCGCTCAGGTCGCTCTGCCCGTCGGCCGCGGGCGAGACGAGCGGGTTGGGGTCGAACTGCCAGGACTTGCCGTCGTTGGACCAGCCCCAGAAGATCCGCCGGCCGTTCTTGAGCCCCATGAAGACCATGACGTATTTGTTGCCGAGCGCGGCGATGCGGTGCTCGAACACCCTCGCGTACGTGGCCTCGCTGGTGCCGGGCACCATCGCGGTGGTCAGCACGGTGCCGTAGTAGGTGAAGTGGATGCCGTCGCTGGAGATGGCGAGGCGGGTGGTGGTGTTCTCGCCGTGGTAGTACATGAAGAACTGCCGGGTGCTGGCGTTCCACAGCACGTGCGGCGACGAGACGTGGCTGACGGAGTAGTAGGGCGACCAGGTGCGGCTGATGATCGGGTTCGCCGGGTACTCAGTGAACGGGCCGGACAGCGAGTTGCCGTAGGCGAGGCAGATCCCGCCGGGCGCGTCGTGGGGCGCGTAGTAGAGGTAGTAGCGGCCGCGGGCCCCGCTGATCTTGTCGTACATGCCGCGGATGCAGGGGAAGATGAGTTCCCCGGTGGGGTTGTAGGCCAGGCTGGCGGGCAGCGGCTGACCGAGGTACGCGTAGGTGGGGAATCCCGCGGGGGCGGCGGCGAACGCGGGCTGCGCAGCGATGTTGGGGATGGCGAGTGCGCCGGCCACACCGGCGGCACCGGCCAGCACCTGGCGGCGGGTTACAGGTGACATGTGACCGAGTCTCGGAAACCCGCCCGCGGAGCACAAGAGGGTAATACGTATTACTTACGAGAGCCCTCAACCGCACCCGGCGTGCTGCCGATAACCAACCCGTGGAGACGTGGGTCGCCAGGCAGCTGTGGCTCGCCTGGTTGCTGATCGGTGGCCTGTGCGCGGCCGCCTGTCCGCTGCTGCCCGAGGGCACCTACGTCGCCGAGGTCGGCTTCGAGCTCATCGGCCTCACCGCGGCCACGATGGTGCTGGTCGGCGTGCGGCGCAACCGCCCGCCGCGGCGGGCGCTGTGGTACTGGTTCACCGGCGGCGTCGGCATGCTGGTCCTCGGCGACGTCACCTGGGCCGTCCACCAGTACGTGCTGCACCGCACCCCGTTCCCCTCGCTCGCCGACGTGTTCTACCTCGGCGCGTACCCGCTGCTCGCGGCCGGCCTGTGGCTGCTGATGCGCCGGCACGGCCGGGACGTCGCCGGGCTGATCGACGCGTGCATCGCCGCCGCCGGCACCGGCCTGCTGTTCTGGGTGTTCGTGATGCGGCCGGTCGCCGAGGCCGCCGACGTGCCGTTCCTGGCGCGGCTGTGCTCGCTGGCGTACCCGTCGGCGGACGTGCTGCTGCTGGTGCTGCTGGCCCGGCTGCTCGCCGGGCGGGCCGCGAGGACCGCCAGCTTCTGGCTGCTCGCGGCCGGCCTGTCGCTGATGTTCATCACCGACGTGGCGTACTCGCTGGTGTCGACGCACGACATCCTCGCCGGTGGGTTCCTGGTCTTCGGGTGGCTGCTGTCGTACGTGTGCCTCGGCGCCGCCGCACTGCACCCGTCGATGCGGGGCTTGGACGAGCCGACCGACGGGCTGGAGACGGCGCTGTCCAAGCGCCGGCTGACGGTGCTGGCGGTCAGCTCGCTCATCGCGCCGGCGCTGCTGTTGCAGCAGGGCGCGGCGGGCGGCGACATCGACTGGCTCGCCATCGGGCTGGTCGCGGTGGTGGTGTTCTCGCTGGTACTGGTCCGCATCGCCGGGCTGGTCGGCAAGGTGCAGGACCAGGCGGACCAGCTCAGCGAACTGGTCATGCGCGACGACCTGACGGGCCTGCCGAACCGCCGCTACCTGGAGGAGCTGATCCGCGACGAGCTGGCCGCCGGCACCGTGCCGCCGCAGGTCGCGTTCATCGACCTCGACGACTTCAAGCGGATCAACGACGGGCTCGGCCACGCCGTCGGCGACCAGCTGCTCACCGCCGTCGGCAAGCGGCTGCGCGGGGTACTGCGCCCCGGCGACGTCGTGGCCCGCCTCGGCGGCGACGAGTTCGCCGTCCTCATGCCCGCCGCCAGCGCCCCGGCCGCCGACGCGATGGTCGCCGAGCTGGCCGCCGCGCTGCAGGAGCCGGTGTTCGCCGGCGACCAGCACCTGCTCGTGCAGGCGAGCATCGGCGTCACCGACGCGGCCGGCACCCGCGACCCGTTCGAGGTGCTGCGCCGCGCCGACGTGGCGATGTACGCCGCGAAGGAGGACAAGGCCCGCCAGCAGCGCTTCAGACCCGAGCTCGACGAGCGCGCCTCGGCGCACGCCCAGCTCGGCGCCCAGCTGCGCGAGGCCCTCGACCAGGGGCAGTTCCAGCTGGTGTACCAGCCGATCGTGGCGCTGCCGCACGGCCAGATCGTGGGTGTCGAGGCGCTCATCCGCTGGCACCACCCGGCGCTGGGCTTCATGAGCCCGGCCGACTTCATCCCCGTCGCCGAGCAGAACGGGCAGATCGTCGAGCTCGGCGCCTGGATCCTGCTCGAGGCGTGCTCCCAGGGCGCGACCTGGCTGGCCGCCCTCGGCGACGCCGCGCCCGGCAAGGTCTCGGTCAACGTCTCGGCCCGGCAGCTCGCCGAGCCCGACTTCCCCGAGGTGGTCGCCGCGGTCCTGGCCGCGACGGGGTTCCCGGCGGAGCGCCTGGCGATCGAGGTGACGGAGACCGCGGTCTTCGGCGGCGGCCGGGCGATCGAGGCCCTCGACGCCGTGCACGGGCTCGGCGTGCGGATCGCGCTGGACGACTTCGGCACCGGCCACTCGTCGCTGGGGCTGCTGCAGACCTGCCCCGTCGACATCCTCAAGGTCGACAAGTCGTTCGTCGACGACATCACGATGGCGGGGCGGCACTCGGTGATCGCGACCGCGCTCATCAACGTCAGCGACGGGCTGAACCTCGACGCGATCGCCGAGGGCGTGGAGACCGCCGAGCAGGCGCAGGAGCTCTACCGCCTCGGCTACCGCTTCGCACAGGGGTACCACTTCGGCCGCCCGGTCGCCCAGCCCTCCTTCGCCCTGGCCTCGGCCGCGGCGGCGTAGCTACGCGGCCGTGCGCTGCTGGCGCGGCAGGGACCGCGCGGCCGTGGCCGGCAGCACCACGCAGCTGCGGCAGCGCGCCTCATAGGTGTACGTGCCGTCGTCGGGCAGCGCGGTCGACAGCGCCAGCTCGCGCAGCATCGGCTCGCCGTGCTCGAGGACCTGCGTGTAGACGGCGCTGAACCCGCGGCACACGTCGCACACCGCCCGCCGGTAGGTCACCGACGCCGGGCCCAGCTCCAGCAGCGCCCGCACCGGCGCGAACAGCTCGCCGCGGTGGTCCAGGTCGATGCCGGCGGCGACGACCCTGGTGCCCCGCTCCAGCAGGGTCCGCACGACCGCCATGTCGGCCATCGCGAACATGTGCACCTCGTCGATGCCGACCACGTCCACGTCGTCGTCGAGCGCGGCGGCGAGGGAGCTCGCCTTCACCGTCGCGAGCGCGGCGCCGCTGCGCGACACGACCCCCGCGTCGCGGACGTGCCGGGCACTCTGGAACACCTTGTGCCGCACGTCGGTGAACTGCAACGGCGACAGCAGGCTCACCAGCTCGAGGGACTTGCCACTCTTCATCGGCCCGAGGATGACGGTCAGATCCACGGCGGTCAGGCTACCGCGTCGACCGGCGCCACTCGCACACGTGTCCGATCTGTGGCGCGACCGACGACGCGCGGCTGGCGGTGCGCGGCCGACGACGCGCGGCTGGCGGCACGCCGCCGACGGGGCCGGCCGGAGCGGCGGGGCGCGGGTTCAGGCGCCGGTGAGGGCCAGGTCCTCGCCGGCGCGGATGCCGGGGCCGGCGAGCGTGGTCAGGTGGCCGTCGGCGTCGGCGTGCACGACGCGGGTGCTCGCGTGGTACCGGATGCTCAGGTTCTCCGCGAAGTGCCGCCCGTTGAGCAGCCCACCGGCCGCCATCACGGTGCCGATGTCCAGCGCCCAGTACCGGTGACCCTGGTGCCCGTCGCGGTAGTGCACGGCGACCTCGCCGGACAGGTACGCGTCGTAGACGATCCGCACGCCGAGGTTCATGCCGAGCGAGACCACCTCGTCGCCGGGGCGCCCCGGCGGCAGGTCGACGCTCGCGGACTCGACCGTGCCGGTGCCCCACGCATGGCTGTAGTCCAGGGCGCCACCGCCGGCCGGGAACGTGATCGAGTACCGGACCGGCGCGGTCGGGCTGACCCCGCCCGCCGGCGACCACAGGTGGGTCGCGGTGGACATGAGCCGGGCGCCGTCCCCGGCCAGCGGGAGGCTGACCGGCATCGAGCCGACCCCGGTGACGGAGGCGCTCTGCACGACCAGGGTCGTGGTGACCGGGCACCAGTCGTGCGAGCGGTGCAGGAACCCGTCGAGCTGCGCCAGGTCCGGCGCGGCGCCCAGGCACGCCGCGACCGCCTCGGTCAGCGCCTCGCCGGACAGGCCGAACAGCTCGGTCTCGTCCCCGGTCACCGGATGATGGTCGGTGCCGGCCGCGTTGACGCTGGACGAGGCGTAGCAGAGCCCCGCGATGATCGACAGCTCGATGCCCATGACCGGCCCCCTGGGTCGTAACGCCACCGTTACGAAGCGTCCCACCCGTTTCGGGGGCACTGGCCGGGAATGCTAAAACCGCACCGAAGACGGGGTCAGCGACTGCAGCCGCGGCGCCGCGCGCACCTGCTGGGTCGCCTGCAGACTGGCGCTGAACGCCTCGTCGTCCAAGCTCCGCTTGGAGGACGCCGCCAGGTCCGCCGCGGCGGCTGCCTCCCGCTCGAGGGTCGAGGCCTGCTGGTACGCGCGGAACAGCCGGTCCCGGACGATCCTGCGCAGCCGCAGCTGCTGGGCGAACGGATGCTCGGCCGGGTCCCAGCCGTTGCGGTGCATGAGGGCGTCGGCCAGGTGCGCCGCGGAGATCTCCCCCTGCTGGTGCGCGGCGTTGACCATCCGGACCAGGTGCTGCCGGCGGGTCGCCGGGTCGTCCTCGGTCAGCGGGAACGCGTTGGCCAGCTCCAGCCGCCGCACCGCCTGCTCGGCCTCCTCGTACGCCCGCCACGCCGCCTCCCGCGTGCGCTGCGCCGCCTCCCACTCCTCACGCCGCCGCGCCGCCACCACCGAGGTGCGGGACGCGGCGACGGCCAGCTCGTCGCTGTACCGCTGCAGCTCACGCAACTCGGCCTCGCGCTGCTCGATCGCGAGCTGGCGCTCCCTGACCGCCTCCGGGTCCCGGACGGCCTTGCGCAGCCGGGCCCACCACGACGGCCCGGGCGCCGCGTCCTGGCGCTTGGAGAGCAACGAGAGGATGGCGAACGTGATCACGACTGCGGCGAGCAGCGCGGCCCAGATGGCCAGCGCCTCCCGCATCCCGTGGGCAAGGTCCTGCGCGGCGGCGTCCATGAGTGCACCTCGAGGGGGGATCGAGCGGCAAGAGGGGGTCTGCGTCTCAGGCCGAGGTGCGGGGTGGCGCGCGGCCGGCAGCCACCCCCATTGTGACACCGTCAAGAACAACAACAACAGCGGCCACGGTACGACCAGTGCCCGCACCGACCCGGGGATACCCCGGCTCGACCCAGAGCCCCGCCGCCACGTCCACGACCCCCCGGCGCGCGACCACCGGCGCCGCAGCCCTCACCGCCACCACGGCCGCCGCGGCGACGGGCCCCGCCGGACGGTCCACAGTGGACGGCGGCAGCGCCGGAGTGAAGCCGGCACCCAGGATCAGCGCACACAGGGCAACCGCCAGCCGTCGCACGCCACGCCGCAGACGGCTGACCGGCGTAACGACGTACATGACTCAAACATGCCCCTTCAAGGTGCAGGCCGCAACCGGGGGTGACCCGGCCCACTGCCCCGCCGCTACGCGCAGGCGGCCCGGAACGCCTCGATCGCCGCATTCAGCGGAGCCTTGTCCGGCTTGGACATGGCATCGACGTACTTGTCCGCGATCGCCCCCATGGCGTCGGCCACCTGCTTCGCCGCCCCGGCCACCGGCCCGCCGCCAGCCTCGGTGATGTGCGAGTAGATGACGGCCGCCCCGGCGGAGTACGCGGCACTGACCGCGTGATGCCCGGCGGGCGGGCCGATCGCCTCGGCCTCGGCGACCTTGGGCAGGATCGCCTTGATGTCGCCGTCGACGGCGGCACAGACCGCTTTGGCGTCGCCACTCTTGCCGGTCGCCTGGCCGCCCTTGTCGGTCGCCTGGCCGCCTGACGCCGTCGTCGTCGCCCCGGAGGCGCTGCTTCCGGCCTCCTGCTCGCACCCGGCCACCCCACCGAGCAGCACCACCACCGCGAACACCTGCAACACAGTCGCCCGCACAGCCATATTCACCCCCGTTCGTGTCTCGGTCCGCGGGACCGTACCAACTCCCCCCGCCGCCCGCTGACCCGTTTCCAGCCGCCGTCACACAGCCGGCCAGGACGTCCTCGGCCCTTGACAGCTGAGACTCCTCCGGCCTTCTCGAAAGCCGACCGGCCCAGCACCGGACCGACGGTCACCGACCTCATCCGGACGCCCCGCCAAGCGTGGCGGCCATTGCCCGCCTGCAGCGCGGCGTGGCGCGGCGGAACGTGTCGACGCCATCCGCGCCGAGATGGCGGAAGCCGATCGCGTCTACGCTGAGAGCCCCGCCCCAGTGCGCAAGGCCGCCGATCTCCCCCAAGCCGACCTCCCCAAGGCCATAGGCGTCGCACAGTCAGAGATCAGCCGCATCGAGAGCCGCCCCGACATGCTGCTGTCCACGCTTGCCAGCTACCTCGCCGCAGCCGGCGATCGGCC
>NZ_JBFAIC010000047.1:22375-93313 GCF_040654515.1 Dactylosporangium sp. NPDC050688 | reverse complement strand
CGCGGTGCACGACGCGTGGGCACCGTATGACACCTACACCGCGGTCAGCCACCAGTTGTGCTGCGCGCATCTGCTGCGCGAGCTCGCCGCCGCCGCCGTTGTGGCGCCTGCTGCGGCATGGCCCGGCCAGGCGGCGGATGCGTTGCTGCGCCTCAAGACCGCGGCCGACGACGCCCGCGCCGGCGGCAGCGCGGTGATCGACCCGCAGCTGCTCGCCGAACAGACCCGGCGGTTTCGTCAGGCCGCCCTCGTCGCGGTCAAGGACCACCAGCACGACACGTCGAAGACCGGCCGGCTGGCCGACACCGCCCTCGCCGGGCGGCCGGTCGTGATCCGGTTACTCGCGCGGCGACTTGTCTGTCGCCAGGCCGGGTGTGCCCGGGTCACGTTCGTCGAACAGATCCCGGGCCTGACCAGCCCGCACTCCCGGTACAGCCCGCCGTTGCGGGCGGCGTTGACCGCGATCGCGGTCGCTGCGGCCGGCCGGCCGGCCCGGGACCCGGCTGGCCCGGAAGCTGGGTATGCCCGTCGGCCGGGATACCCTGCTCAGCCTGCTGCGCGCGGCACCGCTGCCGCAGCCGGGCACGGTCACGGCGCTCGGTGTTGACGATTTCGCGTGGAGCACTTCGACGGTCCAGTGGCCGCGTAGCCAGTCGGCGAGTTCGGCTGGTGTGGCCTGGTCTGCGGTGAGGTTGGTGACAGTGTAGACGGTGACGGTCGACCAGTGGCCGGTGGTCAGGTTCATGCGGCGCCGAGGGACGCGGATGGCCTGCACGGCGTGCGGGAAGTCCAGCCCGATCGCTGGGGTGACGGTGAGGACCTGCAGGCGACGGATGTCGTAGCGGCCGTGGCCGCGGGTGTGGACCTCGTCGCCGATCGGGACCTTGCTCCAGGGCAGGTGTTTGACCTGGTGGTACAGGGTCGGCTGGTTGCGCTTCACGACGAACACGTAGCCGGCGTTGCGTTGCTCGGCCAGCCATCGGGCGTGCTCGCGCTGCGTGTGCAACGCATCGGCAGTGATGACAGCGCCGGTGAGGTCCAGGCCGGCCAGCAACGGCACGAACCTGGTGATCTCGTTCGTCTTGCTGTCGACGGTGGTCTGCGCGACCACGACGCCGGTGTGATGGTCGACTGCTGCGAGGAAGTGGATCTGCGACCCGGCCAGACCGGACCCGCGCAGGGTTTTGCCGTCCGCGGCGTACGCGCGGCGCCGTGGTGGCTGGCCGGCGGGTGGGGTGTGCAGGCCCACCAGCCACCAGCGACTACGCCAGCGACCGCGGGCACGGGCTCAACCGGCTGACGGCGGTGTCGAACGCGTCGCCGTCGAGGTCGGCCAGGACCCGGCCGATCGTTGTGGCGTCCGGCACGCGGTGCGCGCCGGTGATCGGGTCGCGGACCACGCCGAGCGCGGTGAGGATGGTGGCCGGTACGTCGGCGACCCATTCGCCGATCGCGGCGACCGAGCGGGCACTGGCCAGCACGGCGGCGATGGCGACCGCGAGCAGGCTGTCCAACGGGTGGATCACGCCGCGCCGATCGCGGGGGTCGGGCACCAGCGCCAACGCTTGTAGCAGCGCCGGCCCCTGGGCGGGGTCGAGCGACACGCCTTGGGTGCGTGCGGTGAGGCGATCAATCAGCGATGATGCAGTCACGAGCGCGGTCCTTCTGATCACCCAGCGTAGACAACTGAATGATCACCACGGGGCCGCGCTCGCCTCGTGAGGCAGCCACAACGGGCGCGGCTACCACGGACCCGGCAAAGCGGTCAAATCCCTACCTTGCAGAGGCCCTGCCACCTTCATACCGGGGTTCTTCGTCTTTCTGTTGCACCACAACGAGTTCGGCGTGTCCTAGCCAGCCCGAACCGACGACCACCTAACGTGCGCCAACCGTTACCCGGAATGGCTCACTGAAGGACTAGCACTGCCGTGCGCTGCTGGCCTTGTCGTTGAAGCTGTAGGAGCGCATGTCGTGAATCTGGCTCTGCGGGCCGAAGACGATGCTTCTGCCGCCGTAATTCACGTGCTCGTAGATGCACCATGTCGCGCCGGAGTTGTTCCAGGCAGAGGAAGCGAGGTCGTTAAAGGCTTTCGTTCCGAAATTGGGGAACGCGGTTCCGCCACCGTTCGGAATGAACAAGTCTCCTCGGAATTCGATGCTCGTCCAGAGGCAGAACTTGTTGGCCGGGCAGTCCGACTGGGCTGCTTGCGCCGGAGATGCGCCGACGACGGGCGTGACCAGAGCGGCAAGTCCGACGGCCAGACCTCTGATCAGAAGTTTGCGCGGACCCTTCATGTCGTTCCCCCTCCGGTTCGTTGACCGCGCGGCGGAGGCGCCTTCGCGGCTGTGACGGCATTGTTCTGCTCGGCACCGCGCCGTTGGAAGTTCGGTGTCGATCTAGGAACGGCTGCCGTCCTACTCCGGTTCACGTGAACGTCCCACGACCGGTCCTCGTGGTCCTCGCCTCGTCGAGCCGTCCGGCCCAGGCCCGGTAACGGGTGCGGTGGGCGATTGGGCTGACCGGACACCCGGCCGAACGGACGGCGTGTTGCCCCCAGGACCGCGACCACCAACCGTCCACACGGTGTCTACCGGCTGTGATTTGAACGCCATGGCTGCGCAGGGCGACGCTCATGGCCGGCCGCGGCTCCCCGCTGCGGGGAAGAGTCCGCCGTCACTTCACGACTCGAGCGATGAACCGTGAGCCGGTCCGCGCACGTCTTCGACAGGCGACAGGGTCATCGCTTACTCGAAGACAGGAGAGCCGATGCACTCGGGCGGACGCGCGCGCGGACGGGCGCTGGCCCGGCGGGCTGGTGTGACGGTGTCGATCGCAGGAGCGATTCTGGGCGTGCTGGTCTCGACGCTCGCCTTGTGCCCGCCGGCGCTTGCCGGGCCGGGGTCCGCCGTCGGGCTGGCGGCACCGTCGGGTTCGCTGGCCGCCGGCTCGACGGCGAGCGGATCGGTGAAGTACTACATCGTCGGACCGCCGATCAACGACCAGCCGGAGTACCTGTTCGCCATCGCTACCCGCACGCTCGGCAACGGAAAGCGGGCTGACGAGATCTTCGAGCTGAACAAGGGGCGGCGCCAGCCCGACGGCTCCGCCCTGGCCGACCCGGCGGTGCTCCATCCGGGCTGGATCCTGCTGCTGCCGCCCGACGCGTCGGGTCCGGGCGTGCTGACCGGGCCGCTGCCGACACCGAGCGCCGATGCGACGCCAGGCCCGGCAACGACCGGGTCGGGCCCGGCCGAAGCGGCCGGCGCCAACCGGTCCAATTCCCTCATCCGTGGCCTCGGCGTGCTGCTCGTGGTCGTCGTCATGATCGTGGCCATCCAACTGTTGCGCCGGGGCCGGCCGCGGCGGCTGCCCAGGTCGCAGAATCGCCTCCGGGAGCGGGCCGGGGAGCCGGCCGCCCCGGACCGGCCAGACCCACCGTTCCTGCCGGCCTCCGAATCCGAGTCGGTGAACATGCGGCCCAGGGTTCCGGCCGACGGCTGGGAGGGCCGCCGGGCGCCGTCGGATGGTGGCCTGACGAGGCCCGCACCGGCTCCCGCCCGCGGCGTCGGGAGTGACCGTCGGGTCGCCCAGTACCCGCCCGACGATCTGCTGGACGTCCAGCTGACCGCGGCCTCTGGGCTGGACCGGGCCACCGTACGGCTGGCCGGGGTGCGCCTGCCCCGGGCGACCCCTGCCTGGCTGTGGCTGGACGTGGACGCCGCCGGGCCGCCGGCGCCGACCTACACCGCCGTGGGTGTGCTCGACGGCCGGGCTCTCTGCCTCGACCTGGTCCAGGCACCGGATGTCCTGACGGTCGCCGGGGACGAAGCCAAGGCCCGGCGGCTGTCGGCCGCGCTCGCCCGGCAGCTCATCGACCGTGGCGTCCCCGTTACCGTCGTCGGCCAGGCGGTCGGCGGCCGGCTCGCCGGCGCTCGCATGGTGCGTTCGTTGGCTGAGGCGGAGGCGGAGACCGACGACCCGACCGCGGTAGAGATCATCTTCTGCGGCCCCGGGCCAGACGACGCACCCTCCCTGCGCCGGCTGACCGCGCGGTCCAGTCCCCGCACGATCGTCGTCCTCGTCGGCAAGGCGCCGCCCGGGCGATGGTCGATCGAGGTGCGATGATCGCCGATCCGCGCCGGTTCATCCTGCGGGCGGTCACACCCCGGCCGCCTCCTGAGACTCGGGGACCTCGTCAGCCAGTCGGATCGGCGCCGTCACGGTGACCCAGGTGCCGCCGTCCGGCGAGCTCCGCACCGAGAGCGCGCCGCCGATCGCCCGGGCGCGCTCGGACATCCCCACGATCCCGAAGTGGCCCTCGCTCGGACCGGGCGGCTGGTGCGGAAGCCCACGACCGTCGTCGGCCACGACGAGCCGGATCGTGCCCCTGTACTGCTGCACCTGTATCCGCACGTGGTGGGCCCCGGCATGACGCTCCACGTTGGTGAGTGCCTCGCTCAGGATGCGCAGCAGCTCATAGCGGACCGCGATGGTCGGCTCAGCCTGCTGCAGCTGCAGATCGACCGCGGTGCCCGTCGATCGGGACCAGTCCTGGCTGGTCGCTTCGACGACCTTGCCGAAGGGTTGCTGAGGTTGGTCCAGCCGGAGCCCGGTGACCAGCCCCCGGGCCTGCTCGGCCGCCGCTTCCACTCCGGCCGAGACGGTGCTGGCGAGCTCCTCGGCCAGTTCCGGATGGCGGCGCAGCGACGTCGGCAGGGCCAGCGCGGCGAAGGACACGCCCCGCAGGGTCTTGGTCAGCGAGTCATGCAGTTCGCGGGCGAGCCTGGCCCGCTCCGAGGCCGCCGCCGATCGCTGTGCCACATTGACGAGGTCGATCACGGACTGGATGTGGCGGTCGACGGTCGCTCGGGCGATCGCACCGCCGATGCCGCAGACCACCCCGGCCATCGGACAGGCCAGCACGAACACCTGCACCTGGGCCGGCAGGCGGAACTCGGTGAGAAAGTGGATCGCGGCCACGTAGCTGATCGTCGCTTGAGCGATCCAGATCGGCACGGCCCGCAGCCGCAGCAGCGCCCCGGAGACGGCCGCGCAGCCGGCCGCATAACAGAAGTAGGCGACGCTGGTGCCACCTGCGGCGAGCGCACCGATGATGCCGAGGGTGTCGAGGATGCTCATGGTGAAAGGCATCCGCTGGAGCCTCGGCCACCAGGACATCATGTCGATCTCGACGACCGTTGCGAGCACCACGCAGAGGATGAGAAACACCAGCTTGTGCGGGTGCGGGACCAGGAGCACGCCCGCGCTTGCCGCGGTCACGGTCACTGCCGCCCGGATGATGAGAATCGCTCGGGACAGTGCGGCCCCGATGACGGCGTAGTCCGGCGATGCGCCGCCGTGCTTCAGCCAGACCTCGTCCGTAGACTCGGATTCCCGGGCAGTCGCCTCGAACGTCACGCCAACACGGTACGGTGCGGCAACAGGGCGGCAACAGCGTCGACCCCAGGCATAGCTGCTTTGACCGGATCTGTCCCGCGCTCACCGGCGGGCGCGGCTCCAGGCGACCATCGCTTCGGACCGGCTGGTGACGTTCAGCTTGGCGAAGGCGCGATGCAGGTGGTTCTTCACGGTCTTCTCGCTGAGCCAGAGCCGGGCGGCGATGGCCGCGTTCGAAAGGCCCAGGCTGAGCAGGTTCAGCACGTCATGTTCCCGGTCGGTCAGCTCCTCGATCGGTCCGGTCGCCGAGGCCGTCCCGCCCGGGCGGAGGGCGGCCACGGTGGCCCGGGCCGCCTTGGGCGACAGCCAGCTCTGCCCGGCGTTGACGGCCCGCACGGCCCGGAGCAGGTCGGCCGGGTCGAACTGCCCGTGCACCAGGTATCCCTGAGCGCCGCCCTGCAGCATCCGGGTGACCAGGTCGTCGCTCTCATCGCTGGTCAGCACCAGCACCTTGCCGTAGTTCGACAGTGCGGTGACGACCGAGAGCCCGTCGGCGACCGGCATCATGTAGTCGAGCAGGATCACCTGCGGCCGCGTCCGCTGAGCCAGCTGGAGCGCGGCGATCCCGTCGACCGCCTCGCCGACGACCCGCACCTCGTCGGTGCTGTCGAGGTAGCCGCGCAGCGCCGTGCGGACGAATGGGTTGTCGTCCACCACGATCACGTCGATCATCGCACCTCCAACCGACCAGCCACGGCCCCGGCATCGACGCAGCCGAGGTAAACACTACCGGCAGCAGCGCGAATGGTTCCACACGCGCCGGTCCCCGACGGCCGGGGCCTGAACCGCGGGCGTTCAGGGCTCGTCCTTTGTGGTATGACCATCACCACGGGGTTACCCGGGGGCCGGGCACAGGGAGCGTTGCGGCGCCGCCTCCGGGCCGGCGGGGAGCCACCTCGCCGTGTCCCGAGCCTGTATGACCTTGCCGTCGTGGTCGCTTCCGACGGTGGCTTGGCCACCCGGCAGCGTCCGGACTGGTCGCTGACCGGTGCCGAGCTGGCCGGCATGGTCCAGGACAGTGGCGGCGACGGGCTTGACGTGCGGCTGCTGGTCGCCGCCGGGCCGCAGATCCGGCCTACGATTCAGGCGATGGCCTCCGAGCTCGGCCGGGACGTGCTCGTGGCCCCGACCGGAAGCGAGCTGCGGTTCACCCCCTCGGGCCTCGAACCGGGACTGCGATCCGCCCGCCGCGCCGACGTCGACCTCGGTGGCGGCGTCGGCCGGGACGTGGTGCCGGTGGATCTCGTGACCGGCCACCCGGTCGACTGGCTGTTGGTCCAGCCGTCCGGTGACCAGACCTACGGGCAGAGTTGGTTCGAGCTTTCCGGCGGGATGGTGCTCGAGCGGGAAGGAACGGTGGCGCTGCCGTTGCCCGGCGGCGGGCTGAGTCTGGCAACCCGGGATGACTTCGTGCACCGCCGGTCCGCGGCGGCGACGATGCGACCGGGCCACCCGAGTGTGCTCACGGTCGCTGTCGGGGTGCGGGCCGGCGACTTCGTCGTGGGCGACTACGACGGGCGGGTGAGCCTGCGCGACGGTCGGCAGCTGGCGGCCGCGCTGGCCCCGCTGCCGCTCTACGGTCAGCATCTGCGACTGTGGTTGAGCTGGCCCGAGAGGGCAGAGGAGCGGCGGCGGCTCGACCTGAACCTGACCCTGCTCGCCGAGACCACCGGCGCCACGGTGTGGGCTCCGGCCGAGGGTGGCCGGGTCGAGATCATGGAAGGCTGCCGCGACCTGTCGGTGATCCACCGTGACGCCCGGCCCGGCCGATGGGAGCGGTACGGCAGCCCCGCTGGCCAGGTGCTGTTCCAGACCGACGTGGACGGTCGGCTGGTTCCGGCCGGTGGCGTCGTCACGACCGGCTATCCCGGCGTACCCCTCGTAAGCGTGCCGGCCGCCCACGAACAGAGCCGGCTCGCGATCTACGAACGCCAGCAGCCCAGCCAGGCGATCTTCCGTGCCGACCTCGCGGTGTTGGCCGACGGAAGGCTGGCGCTGCGCTACCGCGACGATTCGTTGCTCGCCGCCGGCGAACGGCAGATCAGCCAACTTCTGGAGGTCGCGGGCTGGCGCGGCACGGATCTGATGCTGCTCTCGACGATCTCGCCCGAGCGGGCGGCCGGAGCACGGCAGCACGCCGACCGGCTGGGTCGGTATCTGCGCTGCGGTGTCACCCTCAGCGAGGCGCCCAACCCGAGGCCACGGTGGGCCCCTGCCGAGCCGGCCCCACCCGGACCCGAGCCGGATCCGCTCGCCTCGCCGCCCGTGGCCCGAGCGATCCCGGTCGAGGCTTCCCCGTTTCCGATGCCGAGGGCGGCGCCGACGCCGACCGCACCCGCGCCAGCCGCAGCCGCCCGGCCCATTCCTGCGCCAACGCCTGAACCCGCCACCACGCACCGATCCGCCGCACAGCCCAGCCAGGAGGTCGCGCCCGCCGGGAAGCCCTTGACTGCGGCCCCGACGCCGGCCGCTGGACCGGCTGCCGCGACCTCGACGTCCACCGGGCACGAGAGCACCGTCCCGGCCGGGATCGGCAAGCACACACTTCCGCCGTACCCGGCACCTGCCGCCACGGGTGCGCTCACCGAACTTGACCCAGGCGAACTCTCGGTGGCCGATCGCATGGACACCGCTCGCGCGCTCGCCGCCGACGACGGTTCACGGCAAACCGAACTGGCCGGCGCCCATGCCGTCAACACCCGCCTCGTCTCCGGGACCGCGGTCGCGCCGGTCGACGGCCCGAAGCGCGCGGAGACGACCGGACCCGAGGCACCCGGCCGGGAGGCGGACCCGCCGCCGGACCCGTTCGCCGTGCCGTTACCGGTCACGACCTCACGGTTCATCGACGGCCCCAGACTGACCGTGGCGCCGCGCTCCTCGACCTGGCACGGACTCACCTGGCTGACACCGCAGCCGCAGGTCAACGAAGAAGCGTGCGAGCTGTTCGTCGAGTGCGCGGTCGACCCGGACGTCGCCGTCGCCGACGGCGTCCCGAGCCCCGGCCTGTTCCTCCTGGCCCACCTGGACGCGGTGAGTCTGAGCGCCCGGACCCGCGCCGGCCATCTGCTCGCGCTGCGGGTCGGCCCCGGCGGCGCGGTCGACGTGGCGGCGAGCGAAGTCGAGCCGCCCCCGGCGCTGGCGCCGGCGCTCCGTGGCCGCGACGTGTACGTGTTACCGGCCGGCTGGCTGGACCGGTGCCGCATCGTGGCCGCGCTCTCGGTCGGGCCGCACGGCAGTCTGGAGCCAGACCGGCAATGGCCCGACGCGCCGGTGAACCTGCTCTGCCGCGGGGCCGCGCACGGTGTCCCGGGCCTGCCGAACGAGGTACAGCGGTGGCCCAGGGGTCGGCTGCACACCGCCACCACCCGGTTCATCATGGTGCGCGCGGACAGCCCGAAAGGGCTGGGGCGGTGGCAACGTCTGCACCGGCAGCGGCCCCCGGCACTTCCCGGCCACCGGCTGATCGAGGTGCTGGTCGATCGCGGCCGGGCCATCGACGTCGTCGGTACCGCACGAACCCTGGCCGAGTTGCCGCGGGTCCGGACGATGCTGCCACAGTTGACGGCTGACAGCACCGAGCACATCCTGCCGATCGCGTCCTATCCATACGTGCGCGTCGAGCGGGAGTTCGTGGCAGAGGGGCGGGAATGGCGCCGGATCAGGCCCTCCGCGTTCCGCACGCTCGAGGCGTGGCGCCCGGAGCCGGCCTGACCGTCGCCGCCGATGAACGATTTGCCGATCCGGGACGTACGAGCCCCCGCCGGCCGGAGCTGGGATCGGAAGGGAGAGCACGTGACCAAGCTGGACGAGACGTGGGACTGGGGGGCGTCAGGAACGGGCCAGCACCGCCAGGTTTCGAGCAGCCGTCCGGCCAGGTTCCGGCACGCCGGGCGTGCCCGGCCGCACCCCGCTCCGGGACCGGACGTGCCCGCCGTCGCCCCGAATCCCGGGCAACGCGAGCCCGCTGCCGTCACGCCCGACAGGAGCCGGCCCGCCGCGGCTGGGCCGGACCGGAGCCGGCCTGCCGGCCCCGAACCAGCGCGGAGCCAGCCGCTGGCTGTCGGTTCGAAGCCGGAGTCCCTCCCGGTCGGCCCACTGCCGCAGCGGAGCGACATGCCGGCCGCCCGACCGAGGAGATCGCCCGCGCTGCGGTCGCTCGCCGTGGCCCTCGTCTTCGGCCTGATCATGGCCTTCGCGATGGTGACGATCCGGAGCACCGCGTCAGGGCGGCAGTCCGGTCCGCCCGCCGGGCTGCTCACCACCAGCACCGCCACCGACCCGCTGAACGGCCCACCGGCCAACCCGCCGAGCGCGTCGTCGCTGACCGGAGGCTCGTCAGGGCCGGCGACCGCATCGCCGTCCCCACCGGCGGCGCCGACCTCGGCGGCGGCCGCACCGGCGCCGACCTCACCGGTCCGGCCGTCCACGCCGGCGGCCACCCGAACGACGACCCGTCCGCCGGTTTTCACGCCGGTGGTGATCCAGGCCGAGGCGCCCGGCAACAACCTCATCGGCGGCGCCCAGGTCTGGCCCTGCGCGACCTGCGACGGGGGCGGGCGGGTGGCGCACATCGCGGGCACGGCGAGGGTCATCCTGCGCACCACGATGCCGGCAGCCGGCACACGGACCGTCACGGTGACGTACGAGTCCGACGGGCTGCGACTGATCAAGATTGCCGCCAACGGGACCGAGACCGCCCAGCGCTGGGTCACCGGCCCCGGATGGGAGACGCCGCAGACGTTCGTGTTCACCGCCGAGCTGCCGGCCGGGGCGCTCCAGCTTGCGTTCTACAACGACGCGGGTCCGGCCCCCGACATCGACAAGGTCGTCATCAGCTGACGTGGTCGTCGTTGACCGGCTCAGGCGATGGTGATCTTGTCCAGGTCGGGAGGAGAGGTGGCATGCCTGCTGCCGAGAGAGATCTGGACCGCGCCGGCCGGAACATAGGCCGTGAAGGTGACGCTTCGGGGCGTTTCCCAGCCCGCTCCGACCACATCCTGGTCGAATACGACGGACTTGTTGACTGCGACCACCAGTGTGCGGTCACCGTCGGTCGCGAAGGCGACAGTCACCGTGCGGGTTCCCGCCGCGGGCACGTTGACGGGTATGGACAGCCCCTCAGCGCTGACGTATTTCAACCGGTGCCCACCGGAGCACGCGGCGCAGGGCGCCGCCTTGGCGCCGGACGGCCAGATGTTCCCCGGGTGCTCAGCCTCGACGACGATGGGTTGAAACGATGTGGCCTGGGGCATGCCCGGCCAGCCCGGGCCGGCCGAGGTCGCGGCCGTGCTGGGGCCCACCGTCGGCGGTGGCGTCGTCGGCGCTGGGCTCGATGGCGTCACCGGGCTGCTCGGGGCGGGGCCGCTGGTCACCGGTGACGGCTCCGCAACGCCGTCGGTGTCCGACGTGACCAGCCAGGGAACAAGCACGCTGGCCGCCGCGGCGCTAGCCAGCACAAGGATGAGTGCCAGCCGCTGTCCCTGAACCCGAGAGCGCTTCGCGTGCTTCGCCTCACTTGCCATGTCAGCCGTCGTCCACTCCTCGAAGTCGCCCGCTCCAGCGAATGTATCGACTGCACCGGCCGTGGACCAATCAGCGGCATGCTGAGTGGGACCGGTCGGGCCCGGCCGAGTCCCCAACTCGCCAGCCGCCTGATCATGCCAAGCCGGCCCGATCTTGCGCAACGTCGGCGGCCGGCCCCGACCCGCTCCCTCTGGACGGTCGGGGCCGGGTGGTCAGGCATGGGAGCCTTCGGGCTCTGGAGCGCGGGCATCGTGAGCTGCGGTCATCGACACGATCCGGGCGGCAGGAGCCTACCGCCCGCCCGTGGAGCCGGGCCGATCCACGCAGGTGACGCGCGCAGCTTGCGGCGTCCGTGCCGACATGCCGTCGCCGGCCTCGTCGACCGGGCGTGGGCGGCTCACCACCCGCGCAGCCGGGCCCCGGTGCGGCCGGCCGGTCCGGGGCACCCTGGCCGGCCGGTCCGGGGTGGCTGCGTCACGGCGAGACAAGCGACCACCGGATGATCGACTCCTGCGCGTTGGTCACCGAGGTCTTTCCGGTGGCGCCGGTGAAGCCGACGTAGGCCGGCCCGGTCCCGACGGTCGCTGCCAGGTCGACTCCGTAGGTGAACAGTGGGTTCGCCGGCCGGGTGGGGTTGGTGGAGGCCCAGACGGTCAGGGTGTGGGCCGGGGCGTCGTAGGTGATCCACACGTGGACCGGTTTGGAGCCCCACATGCTGAATCCGGGGTCGCGCCAGATCCGGTGGTTGGTGTGGTCTCCGTTGAGTGTCACGGCGATGTGCTGGTGGCCGGCGGGATCGAACCCGTCCCGGTTGTTGTCCCAGGTGTCCAGTTCGACCGCGAGGCTGGGCCTGATCGCCGGGGCGGGGTCGTCGGCGCGCCGGCCGTAGCCCAGGCGGCTGCCGGCATTGCCGAGCGCGGCCGGTCCCTGGCTCTGGACCACGAACGCCACGCCGTCGGTGATGTTGCTGATCTGGGCGGTGAAGGAGGTCTGGAACGACCGGGACGGGTCGATCCGGGTGGTCGCCCAGGCGCTGGCCGCCTGCGCCGAGTTGGCGGCCAGGTGGAGCCGGCCGCCCGACACGCGGGCCGAGCCGTTGAGCCGCAGGTTCGACGCGTCGGCGAAGCCGTCCCGGTGGATCTGCACGCTCTGCTCCGCCCGGTTGGCGGTCCCGGTCGGCTTGGCGAGCGAGGATTTCCCGCTGGTCTGGCTCGGCGCGGGTGTGCCGGACGCTGCCGCCACCGGTGACTCGGTCACGGACGGGGTCATGGGCGGGGTCATGGGCGGGGTCATGGGCGGGGTCGCTTGGGACCAGCCGTCCAGCAGAAGCCCGTTGGTGTAGAAGTCGGCGTATCCGGCAACCCGGTCGACGAAGGCGGCGACCGAGGACGGCACGCCGGCGGTGTCCTTCACCGCTTCGACCGAGGACCGCGACGCGGCGACCGCCAGCCGCCACCGGTCACCGGTCACCCCGCTCACCCGGATCCGGCCGATCAGGTCGCAGGTCATGTGGGCGAGGGCGAGCACACTCGCCTCCTGGTTGGCCGGGGCCGCGTCGGGCGAGGGCCTCCACACCTTCCACTGCTCCGCGGTGAGCCCGGCGATGCCGCCGTCCGGTGTGGGTTTGAACCCGGTCGTGGCCATCACCTGGGCGGCCAGCCGGGCCGGTGTGAGGGCCGGGCAGGACTTCGCTGCCCGGAAGAGGTCGGCAACCATCGAGGGTTCGACCCGGACGGCGTCGGAGGTCGTCGCGGCGTTGCCGACCCCGAGGACCAGCCACAGGGACAGCGCGCTGATCGCGGCCACGGTCGCGACCACCGCGCGGCGGCGGGTGCGGTGCCGCAACGGACGAATGGCCCAGCCGGCAATCGTGTGCGCTCGCATCGGGTCCTCTCCTCTCCTCGTTGGTGGCTCGTACCAAGACGTCCGGACGGGCGCCGCGGTTCACGCCGCTGCCCGTGTGTCACCGGCGAGCTGTCCGCCGCGGACGACCCGTGTGGATGACCGCCGTGGATGACCGCCGTGCTATGTCCCCGTTGCCCGGGGATGAATCCCGGGCGTTGTGCCGCTTCCGGCGTGCTCCTGTGAACTGACGAACCCGCCGCCGCGTCGAACCTGGGTGGAAAGGGGTGGTCGTGTCGCGGCTGAGGGAAAGCCATTGGTTGCTGTTGAGAATCGCCGGTAGCGCGCCGGACGATCTGGTCCATCGCTGCCGGCGCTGGCTGGCGGAAGGCCGCGTTCTCGACGTGGGACGCGCCGTGGCCTATGCCGTGCTCTCGCAACGCCTGAGACTGACCGACGCCGACATCAACCTGCTGGCCGGGTTGCTCGCCGCGGACGGGTCGGCACTGCGCCGAAGCTGCAGCCTTACCGCCCGTCCCATTCGAACTCCCCGACCAACGTCTGCAATGGGCGCATCATGTCCTCGGCCGTCTCGCGCACGGCGGTCAGGGCCCGGGCGTGCGCGGCCAGGATGTCGAGCCGGAGGCTGGCGGCGTCCGGCAGCTCACCCCCGTCGAAGCGGATGTCGTGCAGCTCGCCCGTCGCACCGAGGCTGATGGTGACCGGGCCGGAGGTTCCGGACACCTCCATGTTGAGCAGCATGGATCTGGCCTCTGTCAGCTCGGCCTGTATGGCGTCGGCCCGCTGTAACCAGGCAGCGGAGTGACCTGTCTGGTCCATCGTCATCCCTGCCTCCTCGGCCACCGGCCGGACGCGAACGGATAATCAGGCGGCGTAGTCATGCCGGGCACCGCGGTCGTCGCTCAGCAGACCGAGGCCGATCGCTGCCCTGGTCAGCTCGGCCTTGTTGTTGACCTTCAGCTTGCTCCGGATCCGCTTGGCGTAGGTGTTGACCGTCGCCTCGGACAGACCCATCCGGGTGGCGATCTGTCGCTGCGTGAGACCAAGGCCGATCCATCGGACCGTCTCGACCTCTCGGGGAGCCAGACCCACGGTCGCCTCGCTCTCGGGCCGCCGGGCTGCCCCGAGCCGCTCATGCAGGTGCCCGATCAGGTCAGGTGAGACGTAAAGGGCCCCGGTCGCTGCGATGCGCAGCGCCATGACCATTTCGCGCTGGTCACAGCTGCGGGTGACGCAGCCTCGAGCGCCGGCCCGGATCGCGCCCCACAGCAGGTCCTCACTGTCCCATGTGGACGTCACCACGGGATAGGCCACTGCTGACACGCTGGTCACGATGTCGACGCAACTGCGCACATCCCGCGACGAGATGGCCACGACGGCCACGCCGTACGCCCCGGCTCCGTCCAGCATGTCGATCTCCTCGACCGACGAGACCGACGTGCCGACGGTGAACCCCGGCTCATCGGCCAGCACCCGCTCCATTCCGGCCCGGGTGATCGGTTGCTCGTCAATGATGGCCACCCGGCAGGCGCCCGCCTCGTATCTGGGCATTGAACCTTGAAACATCACAGTCATCTCCTCGGAGCATGCACCAACGGCGGTGATACGCCGGTGTAACAGTTGGACGAGACGTAAGGCCTTTTGGTTCAACACGAACAGGTTCCGGCGGTATGTACGGCCGGGGATGTCATACTCGGTCTGCCCGTGCCGTGGGCGGTCCGGTCAGGCGCTCACCACGGTGGGCGGATCCGGTCGGTTGAACCGTCCGGGCCCGTGGGACGTGTAACAGGCAACACACGCTGCGCACCGAGCAACGTGTCGCACGCCAAGGAAGACAGGCATGACCCAACCCCCGGCTGGACCGGAACATGTCCAGCTCCAGCTTGGCCTGTATGTGCTTGGCGCGCTCTGCTCGGTCGAGGCGGGAGTGGTCGACCAGCATCTGACCTGGTGCGCCGAGTGCCGGGCCGAGCGCGCCGAGCTGAGCCAGGTGCTGACCCTCCTTTCGTTTCTGAGCACGGAGGATGTCCGCTCGATCGGCAACGAGTTCGCACCGGGGACCGGTGCGGCCGAGCGCCCATCGGCTACCCCGGCCGAAGCGTCGTCGCCGGCCTCCGAGCGTCCCGCGACACCGCCGGCGGCCAGTCCCGGGGCCGCCTCGGACCCGCGGTCGTGAGCCAGCCGGCCCCGGAAGCCGCGTTTTCCGGCTCGTCACCGCGGCCGTCGGGCTGGGACTGGTGACCAGCCGCCGACGGCGGTACCCCTGGCCCACACCGGCACGGAACACGGCGACCGGAGTCACGATGTCGGCGACCGTCGTAGGCGCGACCAAACCTGCCCGTGTCACCGCGAGCGTGACCGAGCTCTGCCCCCCGGGCGCGCGGTGCCAGCTCTACGCGGTCGACTCGCGGGGCATGACCATCTTGGTGACCCAGTGGGTTGCCGGGAACACGCCATACACCTACGCCGGTGACGTTGCCGCGCCGGCGAACGACCTCGGCTGCTCCACCGTCATCCAGCTGGACGGCCGGGTCACGATCGCGGGCAAGGCCGCCCGGTCCGGCTGAGGTCATCGACCGGCTCGTCATCGTGCCGCAGAAATCCCCGCTCCGCGAGTGCGCCCCGCAGCGCCCGCAGCCCGTAGAACGTCCGCGACTTGATGGTGCCCTGGGCGATGTTCAGCGCCTCGGCAGCCTCCGCGACCGAGTGGTCCAGGAAATAGACCTGGACCAGGACGTCCCGCAGCCGATCGGGCAGCGACGCGAGGGCGACCCTGACCTCCTCGCGATCCAACAGCCAGTCGTAACCGTCGTCCGCCGGCGAGCGATCCTCGAGGCGAACGTCACCGAGCACGGCCGGTCGCGTCGACGCGGCTCGCACATGGTCGATGGCGATCCGCCGGGCGACAGTGAACAACCACGGCCGGCTCCACTGCCCGTCACCCCCGCGCGCCTCAGGGTGTCGCCACGCACGGATGAAGGTCTCCTGCCGGATGTCCTCGGCCTTGTGACGGTCGCCGCCGGTGAGCCGGATCAGGTAGTTCAGGACGACGGAGCCGTAGGCATCGTACAGCTGCCGCAACGATTCGTCGGGATCACTGTCGGGCGATTGCGAGGCGGTGGCGGGCGTCGCATCGCGCTGGGTCCGGGTCATTGTGCCTCCAGAGTGACCAGCAGGGTTGATGGCAGCTTATCGGCGGCCTGGATCGGGCACTTGAGTCGAAAGTCCCCATCCAGGTGCCACCGGATCAGCCTGTCCACACTGGACATCCCGCGGGAATCGGCAGGACCGGGTCGTCGCCGGCCTCGGTCGCGGCCGTGCCGCCCGGCCGCGGCGTTGACGGCCGCGGCCGGGCCTGCACTACCCGGAGTACGCCGCGAACTCCGCGACGGACCACCACGAGCTGCTGCTGCCGGTCTGGACGACCCTGATGTAGCGGGCGTCCTGCCTCGGGAACGACACGGTGGTCAGCTCCGCGAGGCCCGCACCGCGGGCGACCGGGCCGGTCCAGTTGGCGCCGTCGGCGGAGAGGTAGATCTCGAACCCGCGCGGATGGTCGGCACCGGTGGCCAGCAGGGAGACCTGACCGACCGGCTGGGACTTCTTCATGTCGACGGTGACGGACATGCCGTTGGTCATCGGCGCGCCGCTGGTCCAGCGGGTGCCGGTGTTGCCGTCGAGCATCCTGGCCGGGCTGTCCGTGTCGCCGGAGCGCGACGCCGTGGCGGTCCAGCCTGTGCGGTCCAGGGCCGTCCGGCTGCCCGGCAGCTGGTACAGCTCGTCGAGGGCCGCGCCGGCGCCCGGCTCGAACTGGTCGAAGCCGCGGGCGTCGCACTGCCGGCCGGCGTTGATGCACTGCTTCACCAGCGCGGTCAGCGTCGGCATGTCCCAGGCGTTGTAGAAGTCGTAGTGGAACGTGTAGCCGCGGCCGCTGGACAGGCGCACCTTCGACATGTCACCGCTGACCGGGAACGCCATCTTGAACTCGATCATCGGGACGGCCACCGGGTGGGTGGTGGGGCAGACGCCGCCGGACGGGTAGGCCATGTGGCTGATGTGGTCGGGGGTGTCCAGGTGCCGCCCGTCCCAGCAACCGGGCGCCTGCATCCGGAGGTTCAACTGGGTGCCGGCCGGGCAGTTGGCCGGGAAGTCGACGTTCTCGTAGCTTGCGCCGCACTCCCAGCCCTTCTGGTAGGCCGGCGACGACTTGAACTGCTCAGCGGTCGTCTTCGGGCTGCCGACGAGGTACCGAAGGCCGACCGGGAAGGGACGCACACTCGTGTAGTCCCGCACACCACTCTTGTAGTAGATGACCTGCGGCCCGACCGGCAGCACGGCGGTGTCACCGTTGTACAGCGTCGGCATCCAGTAGCCGGACCGGTCCCCCGGCACCCGGCACAGCGTCGAGCCCGCCAACAGTGACGTGGTCGTGCTCGCCGCGTTCGTGGTGGTGTTGCCCATGAACGTGTGGTCGTGCGAGGCGCCCGGCAGGCCGGGGAACACGATCGGGTCGTCGGGCAGCCGGTGGCTGACCGCGCAGTTGGCCTGGAACTCGCGGTGTTCCTTGTTCGGCGGGGTCGCCCGCGACGGCACCACCCCGGTCACCGGCGGATCGGCCAGCACGTAACCGGGCTGGCCGCCGGGGGCCTGACCGCCGTTCGACGCGCTCGGGCCAGGCACAGGCGGGACGGACGACGCCGGAGGCACGCCCGGCACCGTCGCGCTCGCCGGCGTCCCCGGGTTCGCGTCGGTGCCCCGCGTGCCGAACACCTGGAACTCCCACAGCGAGAAGCCGTACCCGGTGGCGCGGGTGGTGCCGTACATCCGCACGTACCGGCCCTGTCCGGCGACGGCCAGGGACTGCGTGCCGCCGGTACCGGTGGCCGTGTCATACAGCGAGGTCCAAGTTGCCCCGTCCGGCGACACCTGCACCTGGAACGCCTTCGCGTACGCGGCTTCCCAGCGCAGCACCACGCGCTCGATCGTCGCCTGCCCGCCGAGGTCGACCATCAGCCACTGGGGGTCGCTGAACGCGCTGGACCAGCGCGTGGACGTGTCGCCGTCGACGGCGGCCGCCGCCGACCAGTTCCCGCCCTCGGTGGAGGACGCGGTAGCCGGCTTACCTTGTGACAGCGGGGCCTCGTCGGCGCCGACCAGCCGCAAGGGGCCGGCCACCGTCCACGACACGACGGCGGTCATCGCCGTGACGATCGCGGCGATGAGGGCGTATTTGCGGCGTCTGCCGCGGCGCAACGTGGGCAGGGGGATCTGCGTTCGCATGTCGCCTCCGGTTCTGCGGTGGGATGAATGTCTGCTCAGGTGAATGGACATCACTGGCGGCGCGGTCACGCGCCGGGCCGGATCACCGGCCGGGGCGTCCTCAGTCAGCGGCGTGGCCCCCGCGCCGGCGCGGATGCTCGTAGAACGGTGCGGGAGGCGCCCTCGGTTCACCATGTGCGACAACCAGCCGCAGATCGAACGGTCAGATCGCGCCGGCCGGGTCGGTGCGACGCCGTCCGTACAAGGCCAGACGGTGCCGCCGGACGATTGGAGCGAGCGGCAACTGCCCCGGCACCGTCGGCCGCCCGACGCGACCGCGTGGTCGCCCTGAGCGTCCCCGACGACGATCCCCGCATCCTGTGCACGGCGCCACCGGTCACACGCACTGGGCAAGTTCCTTGACGAGCAGGGCGGTCAGGCGCTCGGCGTGCTGGGGTGAGCGTGCCCGCGACAGCAGGACCGCGGAGATCCATTCGTACGCGACCGCCCTTTCCAGGCCGGCGATGCCGCGACCGTGAAGGACGAAGTCGGGAGCGTCGGACATGGCCTTTGCGAGAAGATTGAGCACGACGGCATCGGCTCGGTCCTCCGGCGTGGCCGCGTGATCGTCGGCAAGCCGTGCCAGCGCGGCGACAGCGGCATGATCCGATCCCGGCAGCGCGGCGAGCAGTACGGCGCGCCGGCCGGGGTTGTCGGTGGCCGCGTGGAACGCCCGGGCCACCGGAGCATCGTGGAGCGTTCCGTCGGCGCCACGCTGAGCGGCTGGCTCCACTGTGGATGGCGCCGGCGCGCCCGCAGTGTCCGGGGTCAGCCGGCGCGAATCCCCAGCGGGCGACGCCGGCGCGGCCGCGGGAGCCGGCGCCGGTCTTCCGGCATCCATTGTGGACGGTGTCAGCGTGGGCGCGGTGGCCGGTGCCCGGGTGGGCGATTGCGCGGTGACCGGCCCCGGGGTGGTGGCCGGCGGGTCCAGGGCCCGGATCGCTGTCTGCAGGGCGGTGGCCGGGTTGCGGCGTTGCACGGCCGTGAGTGTCGTCCGCCAGGCGTCGGCTGCGGCGTCGGGCAGGTGCCCTCGGCCGCGACGGATCTGGGCGATGGCCGCCGCTGTCTCCTCGGGTCGGAGTTGCGAGCGCTCCAGCAGCGTTGCGACCGCGGCCATGATGGCCGCGTCCCCACGCTGGACGGCGTCGGCACCGTGCTGCTGGGCCAGGCGGGCGAGCTGGCTTCGCGCCCCGGCCGGCCCGGAGAGCAGGACGTCGCGGAGCACCTGGCGCCGCTCATCGGCATTCTTCGCGCTGAGGTAGCGATGAGTTGGACTTCCGATCCCGATCCGACGACCGCGTGCGGCGCCCCGGGCCGGAGCCCAACTGATCCCGGGGTGCGACACCTTCGCAGGTTGGTCGACGGCCGCGGCGGAACCCTGGCCGTCGGGAGTCCGCGACGGGCCAGGCCGCTCAACGCTCGGCCGCGGGACGGAGGAACGTTGCACAGGCCCCACGCCGGCGGAGTTCGCGGACGATGTAGGGATCGTTCCCTGCCGGGCTGTCTGATCGCTCGGCTGCCCGTGGTCGTCATCGTCGCTGTCTGACATGTCCACGTCGGACAGGTCCGCATCGGAAAGGCCACCACCACGCAACGTCAGCGGGCTCGGCGCGGGCGGGGTCCAGTGCCGCTGCAGATCGCTCAGGCGCACCGGCTGGCTTTCCAGAGCGGGCCTGACCTCCGACACGGTGTCCAGCAACGACCGCACGTCCGCCACATCGCCCTCGACGCCGTCCACCGCGACCGGCTGCGGTCGCGCCGGCCCCCGCAGCGCCCGCACCAGCTCCTGCAGCTCGGACCAGGTACGCGGGCGCCGACCCCCCGACTGCACCGGCACCGCCAGCAGCCGACGCATGTCCAACAGCTGCTTCTTGCTCGGCAGCGCCGGGGAGTACGCCGCACCGGCGAGGGCGATCACCTCCTGGAGCATCTGTTTGACGTCAGCGTCCGCCTTTTGGTCGGGCGGGACGCGGCGGCGCCAGTTGTGCAGCTGGAGCCGAACCGCGTGGACGTCCATCACGGGAAGCTGGCTCAGCAGCTCCGCACGCCAGAGCTTGGCCAGTTCGGCGACCGCCGGGCTGCTGGAAGGGTCGATCTGCGTGATCAGGCGCCGCAGGTCGGGCTGGGTGACATCGCCACGCCCCAGTTCCCGCATCACTTCGAGCAGCAGCCGGGCCGGCTCCTCGATCGAGATCTTTGTGCGGTGGAGCAGCCGCCACGTGAACCTCAGGATGCGCCGCCAGCCGATCGACTCGTCCCGATCGGGGCTGTCGGGCGCGGCCGACAGGTCCAACAGCCGCCGCACCGCGAGCAGGTCCGCCTCGCTGAACTCGCCCCCGAACGCTGCGGCCGCCACGTGGGCCGCCTCCCACACGCGAGGGTCACCCGGAGTCGACTCCCCGGCCACCCGAACCGCCAAGGCTGCCCAGCCATCCTGACCGGCCAGCGTCCGTAGCCGGGCCAGCAGCCGCGGCGTGTGGACCCGCTCGTCAGTGAACGTGAACACGTCGGGTGGCGCGAAATACCCCAACGCCCCGGACAGCTCCGGCGACCGGCGCACCACATCCTGCACCTCGCGCAGCGTGGGCTGGTGATCGAACGAGGCCGCCACCTGAGCCAACACCGCGACCCGCCCGGTGTCGAAGACCAGCGCAGGCACCGGGTCAGGTGGCCAGCGCCGCGCAAGCTGGACGAGCACTTCGAACGTTTCCCAGTCCAGGTGCGTGAGCTCGGTCATCGTGGCCAGCCGCCCGAACGGCACCAGATCCGCCTCGACAAAGCCGGGCCCGACGACCGCAGCCGTAACGTAGGCCACGTCCCGGACAATCCGCTCGGCGTCCGGCCCACCGGGAACACCGATCGCCGCCGCCAAGCCCTCAAACGATCCGCGCGCCTGCCTCAACTGTTCAAGACGCTGCTCCAACCGGTCGATGTCCACCAGCACCGGCGCCGAGTTCGCACCGGCGTACCTGTCCGCGGGCTGGGCGAACCGCACCGGCTCCAAGCTCGATCCGGCAATGTGCACCCACGCGTTGGGAAACCATCGCCGCAGTTCCTGCACCGCTTCGGGCGACAGGTCCACCGCGATCGCGTCCACCGTCTCGACCCGGGCTCGCGTCGCCGGGTTGATCCGGATGTGCAGACTCTCCACCGCCGCCCGGGCGACCCGCGACCGGGACGCCTCCGGCACCGCCTGCAACTCCGGCGCCAACAACGACAGGTCCAACCGCGACCCGTCCCTGCCCAACCCCACATCGGACGCCGCCGCACCCGGCGACGCCAGCAACGCCGCCGCGCCCCGCCACACGGCACCCAGCAGCAGCGCCGCCGCACCCGCCGGCTCGACCCGCGAGGCCAGGCCCCGCAGTTCAGCCGCCATCACGTCGAGGTCATCCGGGGTCAAGCCCGCGTTCACCACGACCCGGGGGTTGACCACGTTCCAGTAGGCACGGCGCGTAGCCACCTGCCAGAAGCCGTGATCCGCCTTGTACTGCATGGACGCCATGGCGTCGGACTGGTCGCCGAGTGCGCGGAACTCCGTCGCGACCAGCGCGGCATGCATGAGCTGGTCAAGGTCTGGCACCGCGGTGTGGATCTTCCAGGCTTCCCATGGCGAGATCGACATGCCTGGGTTCGGCGCCAAGCCGGTCCGGAGATACTGCCCCAATGAGTAGTTGCGGTCAGGCAGTGGCGCACTCAGATCAGGCGGGCCACCGCGCAGGTCGATGATCTTCTGGTAGGTCACGGGGTGCAGTAGCTGGTACCGGTACGCCAGCCGCCCCTCGATGATCGGTTGGTCCACCTCCAGTACCAACTGGAGCTCGTCCGGCAGCCCGTCGTGCACGCGGTCGAGCGGGTGCCGCGGCAGCAGGCTGACATGGTGCTTGGCCGCAGGTCGGTCGTCCGAGTAGAGCGACATCTGGCCGTGGTGGAGGGTGTACAGCAATCTGCCGTAGCCGGCCAGCGTGGCTGCCGGGCTGAAGAACGAATCGATGCCGCCGAACCACCGCTCGGCCAGCCACCGTCCAAAGTGGCTGGCCGGGTTGTCGGTCGCGTCCTCAGCACGGGGCTCGTAGGTCTGGTGCAACTGGGAAATCCACCACATTCCCTCCAGCACGATGCCGAACGTGTGCTGGTCCCCCGTCCAGTCTCCCCTTCGCGGCTTGAAGATCGTCAACCCTTCGCCGGCAGGTTCGACGGTGAACCCGGGCAGCCGTTGATCCACTGGCTGTTCACGAAATTCGCCCTGCAGTCGCCGATCGATCTCGTCGAGCGCCGCATACGTCGATGCCTTGGTCGCGGTACGCCGTTCATCGTCGTGGACGGGCATGACCCCGGTCACGACCTCCAACACCTTGCCGGTCACGCCGTCGGCGTCCACGCGCAGTTCGGCGTCCGCCCGCCTCGCGACTCCGGTGACAGCCGGCAGGATGGTGCCGGGGCGGACGAAACGGGTGTGTACGTGTTCGCGCTCCATCCCGGAGCCCCAGGTGTGCTGGCCGCCCGCGGCGTCGAAGGCGCCCTGATCCGGCACGCTCACCTCTGGCGAGCGACCGAACTCCTCGACATCCGCGGCGGCGACCGCCGATGCCAGGTCCGGACCGAACGTCGCCACCCCATCCGCCGTGAACAGCAGCCACCGGGCCGGCTCCTCCGCCACCGCCCGCACCACGCCACCCGACAGCTGCTCCACCGGATGCGTCGACGCCATCAACCGCCGCGCGTCCAACCGTTGCCGCAACAACTGCGCTGCCACCATCCACTGCGCAGGGGCGGCCGCGTCGCACGACACCAGGATGACGTCCGGCGTCGTCCCGGCGGCCCGAGCCCGCGCCACCGCGTCCTGCCAACGCTGCGAGCGCTCGATCGCAACCGCCAGCCGCTCCCAGTCCACCAACGCGTCATCCAGCCACACCCGACCCGAGTCCAGATCACCGTGCACCCCGACGACGAGCCAACCAGGCACGCCCGGGAGCGCAGCACCGGCCACCGCGTCCGCCGCGACGCCCGGCCTCGGGAAGTACAAGCGGGCAGGCGGCCGGTCCACAGCCGGCCGATCGACGCCCGCGGAACTGTCGCCGCGGCGATCCGCAGCCGGGCCGGGGCGGTCCGCCGGAGACGTCACCGGTGCGGGACGGCGCAACGCCGGCATGTAATGGTTGCCCGGACGTACCAGGTGCAGGACCGGTCCGCCGGCCGACCCGTACATGGTCTCCGACCCGTCGACGTTGAGCACCGATATCCGGATCCCCAGCAGGTCCGGCGCTATCCGCAGGAGCTCGTCCCACAGCTCGTGCGTCCACTGCCGCGGCTGGTCGATCTCGCCCCGGAAGGCTCGGTACCGCTCCAGCGAGCCGGCCATGTTGGCCAGCATCTCGCTGTGCCTCGGCGACCTGTCGAGCAGCTCGCCGAGGTGGCGGCGCAGTTCGAGCGGGGTCAACCTGGGCAATGTCGAGATCTGGGGCGTCGGATGCTGCACCTCCGCCGCCGCCCGGAGGACTGAACTGAACCAGCAGTCTCCGTCGGGCGCCGTCCACGCCGCATACCGGCGAGCATCGGCCAGCACGGCGGCCTGGACCGCGAGTGGGCGGTTCAGCATCGGCAGGGTGTCGTCCGGCTCCGCCGCATCCGGTCCTCGTCGTTGGCGACCGAACTCCCGCGCGATCGCCACCGCGGCGTCGTGGTCCACGCGCAGCGCCTCCGCGACGTCGAGCAGCACCGGCGCCTCTCCGGCGACGAGCCAGATCTCCTCGGCCGGGGTCAGCCGGGAACGTGTCGCCTCGTCGAGCGAGCCGAGCACGGGATATGTGTCCGCCAGGTCGGTCCCGTCAGGCGCCCCCAGGCCGACCCGGCGCGTGATCGCCGCCGCGTCCAGCAGCAGCAGATCGGCACCGTCAGGCCCGAACTCGGCCACCAACGCGGCCTCCCGCTCGGCCCGGGTCAGTGGTGCCTCGCTCTCCCGCTGGGGCGCTGGATCAGGTGGCGGCACCAGCGGTCCGAGGTCGCCCAGGTGCTGGCGGGCCTGCTCGATCACCCGCTCCAGGTCGTCGAGCGCTCCTGGCGAGTGCAGTCGGATCAACGCAACCAGCAGCTCAGCCGCCAGGGTCGCCGGATCGTTGATCGCCGCGGACAGCGTCACCGACTGGTGAGGTTCGTCGATCTTGCTGGCGCGTCCCGGCTCGAGTGGCCCGACCGTCACAGCCAGGGCCGGCACCTCGGCCACCGCGGAAAGGTGCCGCGCCAGTGTCCCCAGCGCCGAGAGCCGTCCACCCGCTACCGACGCGGAAAGCTTGTCGACGTGGGTGGTGGCGAGTTCGTGATACCTGCGAATGACGTCCGGGTCGGTGAGGGCGCGGCCGACCGCGGAGGTGGTCCCGCCTGGCCGGGCCGGCGCCACCTGATCCACCAGGTGCAGCGACGCCTGATCGGCCCCGAGCCACTCGGAGCGCTGGCTGGTGGTCTCCGAGCTGAGCTCCGCACTGTCGACTGCGGTCCGCTTGAACCCCATGAGCGTGATCGCGCCGTGCTCTTCGAGCGGATCCGCGCCTGCGGGTAGGGAGGTCGATGCCCCTGCCCGCCCGGCCCGCGGGGTGGTCGTGTCCTCGAATCGCACCAACCGGTTGGCATCCGGTGCCCCGTCCGCCCGACGCGTCACCTCCAAGGCGAACACGGTGCCGTCGGCCGCGACCGCGACCTGCTCCTCGGTCGCCCGCACCGTCACCGGGACCGGCTTCTCCCCGCTCGAAAGGCCTGCCTCCAGACTGGCGTGGAGGTTCGCGACGAACAACCCTCGCCCGGCTTCGCTCACCAGGAGAACCACGGTGGAGAACGCCAGACCGAGTGCCACCAACACCTGGGCCAGGATGTCGGGAGGAACCGGACGTCCGTCCAAATAGGAGGTGCCGTCGTGGCCGTTCAGCATGAGCCACAGCTCGTCGGGCTCCGGCACCAGCTGTCCGGCGCGTTCGGTGTCTGTCCGGTTGAACCAGACGACGTGTCGGTTCGGTCCTCGGCTCGTCACCTGTGCGGCGGCGAGCAGTTCCTGCGCCGACCACGGCTGACCGCCCGCGATCAGCCGTGTCGCCGCGAAGGCCACGTTGCCGGCGAGCACGGCTCGACCCGATGCGATTTGCCGTAGGGGCGGCTGTGGAAGCCCGCGTGCCCAGTCCACGATCTCGTCCTGCCGGATGACCCAGGTCCGCATCGCCGCGTAGTCGACCACCTCGAGCATCGGCCCGGCAGGGGAGATGAACACCGACACATGGCGCAGCGCGTCGTGTGGCCCGACCAGTATTCCCCCCTCGTTTCGCACGTGGTCCCAGAACCTCTGCCCGGCCAGCGCATCTTCGAACGCCTCGTCCCCGATCGGCTGCGGCTCGACGACGCCAGGCAATCGAAAGGCTTTGTAGACGTATCTGCGGTAGAGGTCCGTGTCGAGTCGCGGCGCAGGACGTGAGCTGATGCCCGTCTGGCTCTGCGAGGAACGCAACGAGGTCAGCGACGGAGATCGGGACATTGAGGAGCGTCTGGACAGCAGCGGGCGGGACAACGTCGCCCGCCGGACGACGGGGGATCCGGCAATCACCGCCAGGCGCTGCATCGCCGCTCGCCAGTCATTGATCATCATGAACCGGACCTCCGTGACGCGACGGACGGTCGCCGGGCCGGCATCGCTGTCAAGCACGGATCTCATGGCCTGCTCGATGCGTCTGAACGTGGACCTGACGTTGGCGATCTCACGCAGCACGCCCTGCGTGAACGTCCGCTGCGCACTCCCGGCCCGGTCCTGACTCGGATCGAACCGAATACGGGAATCGGTCTCGAGGGCCAACTGCTCCCCGACAAGGAGCAGGACCGGGATCAGCGACGAGGACCGGAGCAGGACGTCCTGGTCAATGGCCGCCGCGGCGCCGAAGGACGGACGGGAAGCGGGGCGTTGACTCACGAGCATCATCTCGCCCAGAGCGTTGCTGCCCAGAACCAGATTGAGCAGTCCCCCGTCGGCGGGCCCCGCCCCGTAGCCGGGCAGCCCCCCGAACAGCAGATACTCCCGCACATCTGGGTGGAGGTTGAGCAGGCTCAGCCGGGCCAGCCGCTCAGCCAGGTTCTGGTCGGGCCGGTAGCCGATATGAGCCAGCGTGCCTGAACTGTCGAACGGGCCGCGGTCCGCGTACAGATCGTCGTTGAGCCCTTCGAGTACCGATTCCAGCACAGTGGGCGAGAGGACCTGCAAGACCTGTCGATCGCCCGGAATCTGGCGGGTCGGCACGAGCGAGGCGGAGAGGAGCAGATCGTGTATCACCGAGATCAATTCCGTGTCCTCGTAGAGGACTGCCGCCAGTCGGGTGATCTGTGCGCGGATATCCGGATTGCGCAGCACACCTCCGCGATCTTCCAGACTCACATTGACCGCGATCGACGCGAGGTCGGCGACCCGGCGGTCGATCTGGTCGTCGGGGATCCGCAGCTCCGGATACTGGCCGAGGAATTCTTCGAGCTCGGTGCGGTAGTTCTCGGCAACGATTCCGGACATGCGCGGGCGCGGCCTCGAAAGTGCCGCCCAGTTCGGTTCGAGGATCGCGATGTGGGTTTCGTCGTCCGACGTGGGCGCCCGCGCGGCCTCGACCCGCATCGGGATGTCTTCGGCGGTGAAGGCGGGGGACGCGTCGCGAAGACGGTCCAGCAGCGCGGCGATCTCCTCCCGAAGGGCCTGTTCCACGGCTCCGGCCCGGGCCAGCCGAAAACGTTCATCGCCGTGAGCCTCGACAACGACGGTCGGCAGTCCCGACCCTTGGTTCTGCCAGAAGCTGGCCTGTCGCACGACCTGCCGAGCCACGGAGGCGGCGACGGCACGCGCGGTGTTGACGACGCCCTCTTTGCTCGGCGGGATCGCCGAGCTGCCAGGGGCGAACGTGATCCGGATAGGCCGGTTCAGTCCGTTGAGGCCAGGGAGGGTGATGACCGTCAACGGGTTGGCCACCCGGGGCGTTTCCTGCTTCGGGTCGAGGCGTGCGGTGAGGTCATGGAAGGTCTGGCCCGGGAAGCGGCTGTGCATGGCGAACTTCCAGAGATCCCGCGGGTGTGGCAGGGTGTGGCGCACGATGTCGTGCATCGCCTTGACCGTGGTCTGGGTCAGTCTTTCGAGCTCCTCCGTGTGGCCGGCCGGATCCACCTCGCGCCGTCCGCGCTCCAGCTCGGCGAGCGCGTCGACCAGAGCCAGTCGGCGGCGCGTGGCGCCGTCCGTATCGGCTCCGGCTTGTTCGGCCAGGCTTGCTCGTAGTGCCGCTGCACGGCCGGCGTGCTGGGCGAGATTCAGGTCGATCGCCCGCCGGATCGCCCGGTCTACCTCGAAGTCGTTGGTGTTGTTCGTCAGGGTTACCTGGACGTGGCCGTCCTCGCTTTCGGCGACCGGGGCGGCGAAGACATAGCCCCAAGGGTTGTTGACGTCCTCGCGGGCGAAGTTCGTAAGGACCGGCTTTCCGTCCCGGCCCTGCGCGGTGATGCTGTTCGTCACGTACGCGCCGCCGACACCGACGTAGGCGTGCGCGTTCACGCCGATGGCGCGGGCGAGAGCATCGAGCTTGCGGCGCCGAGCCACGTTCTCCGGGGCCAGACTGAGCGCGCTGCCGTACTCCTTGCCGGGAAGGACGCTCAAGAGGGCGGGTCCACCAGTCTCGCGCGGATCACGGCTGACCTGAACCGCCGCCCATCCCGGCCTGATCGCCGACGGGTCGGTCCCGGGGTCGTCGACGAACGCCGCCATCGCCCGAGCGAGCGTGTGCATGCCGGTGATCTCGAGCGAGTCGTCCGCGTTGACTTCGCTCACCGCGCCACCCGCCGCTGACGTGAGCCCGTGGAAGACGACCAAGTTCAGGAGATCTCCGACCACGGCAGCGGCGAAGTCACGACAGGCATTGTCGGGCAGGCCATCAGAGAACTCCGGGATCATGCGGTCCAGCGTCCGCTCGGTGCCGGCCAGGTCGAAGGTGATGGTGTGGTTCGGATCCCGAACCAGCCTGATCTGGCTCCCGGCCAGGAGCAGGGCGTCGTTCGCCCGGTTCACGACCTGCTCGGTGGCGTAGAACTCCTGCGCTCCGGCCGCGGCGCTGACGGCCAGTGTTCCGTCGCCTGAGACCTGCAGCGGCGGGCGGTGATCCTCCAGTTCAAGCCGTTGCACGGGCAGAGCGAGAGCGGCCGCGTCCTGCCCGCCGGCGACGTCAAGGCCGTCGTAACGGCGAAACGGTGTAGTGGTGGAGTCGGGGTTGCTGCGCACGACGTAGTCCGTGACAACACGGAACTGCGCGGTGACCGGCAGTTCGATCGGCGTCACCGGTGCGCCGGCGCGCAGGCGGTCGACCTGCGCGAACAACTCCTTGACACGGTTGAGGTCTTCGTTGGCGGCGGCGACCTCCGTCTGCAATGCGATCAGGTCCCGGTGGGCCTCGAGCAGGTCGGCTCCTGGCATCCGGCCGTGCGACAGCCGCGCGGAAGGCTGTGGCCTCCTCGCTACCCGTTCTTGCGTTTCGTCGATGTCGCGTTGGATCGAGGACGTGTCGACCCCGGCCGCCGTCAATGCTCCCAACGCGTCCCGCAAGTTGCCGAAAGCCAGCTCGGGATCGACTGCCTCGGCGAGCGCGGACCGTTCGCCGCGAAGTTGCTCGATCTGCCGCACCAGGCCGGCAGGCGCGGCGATCCCGCGTGCGACTTCCTCGCCCTCGGTCACCACCTGTTCGAGGGCCTGCGCGGCTCGCAGTTGCTCGGTGAGCAAGGCATGGCGCTCGCGCACCTGGCGCGGCGAGTAGTTGTACGGGTTGGTGTCCGAGTCGGCGGCCAGTGCCCGCCGGGTGGCGTCCGTGACGGCGGCGACGGCGCCGGCGATCGGCGTCCGCAGAGCGGACACGTCGTGTGCCGCTTCTTCGCCGACGCCGGCCACGTCGAGGGCGCCCAGCAGGTTCTGCGCGCGTTGGTCGACCGACGCCCGGTGCCCGGCGGCGTCGGAGAGTCGCTGCCGGAGGCCGAGCAGCTCCCGGCGCAGGGGGGAGATCTCATCCTGGGAGGGTGGCTTGAGGTCGGACGGCCACGACTCCAGACGGGCCTGCAGGGCGCGCAGGTCGCTGTCCAATGCGGTCACCGCCTGCTGCTCGGCCCGCAGTCTGACCAGTTCGTACGCGACCCAGCCCGCGGCCGGCGGTGTCTCGGTCTGCCAGCGGCTCGCGATGTCACGGGCACGGTCGAGTTTCTGGGAAACGCGCTCCCAGTCGTCGCGAACGGAGGCCACGTCATGGCCGGCGGCCTGGCCTGCGTCGATCCACTGCTGCAGGTAGAGCGTCCGCTCGCGCAGTGCCAGGGGCCAGACCCGTCTGCCGAGGTTCAGGTGATCATCGACGGCCGGCCGCAGTCGATCGGTGTGTGGGGTGAACAGGCGGTTGATGGAGTTGCGGTGGTCCCGGATTGACGCGTGCACCTTTCGCAGCGCCACGGCGCCCCTGGTGAGCGTCACCGCAGTGTCGAGGGCGTCCAGGAGGTCCAAGGCCTTGAGACCGCCCTCAGTGCGCCGCAACGCTTCGGCGATCCCGGCCACGTGTGCCTCCCGCTCCCGGCGGGTTTCGTCGAGTTCTTTCTGTGCCTCGTCCACGGCATGCGCGAAGGCCGGATCGGGCGGGTCGCCGGCGGTGGTCGGGTCCGATCGGACGGCCGCGGCCCCCTCCAACACCCACGCCCAGTTGTCGAGCTCCTCGCCGAGGTCGGGCGGCAGGCTCACCAGGTCGTCGGCGACGGTGCGAGCGTCGACGAGCGTTTTCACCAGCGCTGACGGTGCCGGACGACCGAGCCGTCCGGTCACCATCCCATCGCCCGCGAGCAGCGCCCGGGGATGCTCTGTGCGGACGGTGTCGAACAGCGCAGCGAGGGCCTCGTCCGGCGATTCGCGGAGTATGCCCACCTCGGTCGCCAGCGCCTGCAGATCGGCGCGGGAGGCGAACTGGGCGAGGGGTTGACCGGCCACCAGATCGTCCAGTCGCTGGGCGGCGAGCCGTTCGGCCGGGCCCACCTTGGCTTGCGCCCCGAGGCCGAACCAGTCTCGAACGCGCTGCTCGACCCATTGGTCAAGCGTGGTGGGCCGCCACGGGTTCAGCGCCTCGCCGAAGATGTCAGCGGGCCAGGTGCCGATGCGCGTGCGCAGAGCGAAATTGAGGGCCTGGGCCTGGAGCCGGCTCAATGCGCCCAAGGTCGGCCGTTCTGCCCATGCGCCCCAGAGGACCGCGCCACCCGCGACATCACTCCAGGTCACGCCGTGCAGCGGCGCCAGGCCGGGGATTGACGTCATCGGCAGGTCGTCGTAGGCGCCTCCGGTCGCAACGGCGAGCACCGCGCGCAGTGCGCCCCGACTCGTACTCGTCCGGTCCACCAGGTACCGGCCCCAACCGAGTTCGCTGATCTGGTTGCGAGCCCAGACCGGCAGGCGGGCCATGGCCACATCCGCATCCACCGCGATGAGGACGAAATCTCCGTCCGCGAGCCGTTCCGTGGCCGACGGCCCGTTCGACTGCTGCTCCGGACCTTCGGGCTGGGTGACGTACTCCTCGTGCAGAAGCGCGCGGGCCTTCGACGGGCTCATCGTGACCGACGACTGGATCGACCGCGTAGCTTCCTCGGCCACCGCGACGATGCCGTCAAGATGCAGCGGGTCGTCCACCGGGTAGCGCGTGCCGAACTCGTCGTTGAGCCGTTGGAGCGCCTGCACGACCCGGTCGTCGGGCTTCACCATGACCATCGTCAGCAGTTGGAAGCCTCGTTGCAGCACGATGCCGAGGGTGTATGCCAGCCTGTACTCCTCGTGCGTGCCGAGGGCTTCGTAGAAGGCGTCGACGGCACGGTCGAGCTCCGCCGGCGTGGCCCGGTGCCGGCCCGCCTCGGCCGCCCGTCGAGCTCGACGGAACCGCGCGCCGAGGAGAAGCTCGTAGCCGCCGAGGAGCTCAGCGGCCCGTCGGTTCAACGACAGAGGCGCCGGAGTGAGTCGGGTCGGCGGGAACTCCGAAACCTCCCACACCGGGTCGTGCGGCGACGACCGCTCGACCGCGTCGATGCCGTCCGGCGCAGCCCACAGGTAGGCCGTCGGCCGGACCCCCTGCCGACCGAGGTGGTGCGGCTCCGCCTGGTCCAGTGCCACCGCGGCCAGGCCGAGCGCCGACAGCTCGATGTCGGCCATGGCCATGCTCGAGTCACGGTCCCACGGGCCGTTCGCGCGGATCGCATCGATGAGACGCCGACGTTCGCCGGGGTTTTCCACATCGATGATTCCCCAACTCGCCAGGTGGTCCGTCAGTGGGTGGTCACCGTCACCGTTGAGATACCGGCCAATGTCGTCCTGCAGGGCGCCTACGACGTGTCCGCGGATCAGCGCGACCCCATCCGCGGTAGTGGCCCAGTCGCCGAGGCTCTGGCGCAGCTGCTCGCCGAAGCTCGCGAGGAGGACCTGCTCGACCCGTGAGCTGTCGCCGCCGATGTTTGCGCGCCGCCCGATGCGCTCGACCACACTCTGGAACTCGGAGCCTTCTCTTTGCTGGTCGGCCATGTCGACGTCGCTGATGTCGCGCATCAGTTCGTCGTAGGCGCTCTGCCAGTCCGCGCCGAGGTCGTGCCGATGGCCGGCCTGCGGATCGGCGGGCACGTCGCGCAGCGGTGCCGGGCCGGACGACAGGTCCGTGTCGAGGGGCAGGTCCGTACCGAGGGGCAGGTCCAGGTCGAACGGAAGGCCCAGATCGAGGGACAGTCCCAATTCGAGGGGCAGGTCCGTATCGGGGGGCAGTGGGGTGTTGACGGCCCGGCTGAGCACCTCCCGGCCCTCATCACGGGTACCGGTCGCACCCCCCGATGCCGACGCAACGGCGCGGGCCGACGCCAGGTCGACCGGCTCGGTGGGGCGGAACTCGTTCTCGCCCACCTCGGCCAGCACGAGCGGCGGCAGGCCGGTGTCCGGCCCGCTGAAGGTCGAGCCTCCGCTGCCGGTCATCGTCTCGATCTTGACACCCAGGATGGTCGCGATGGCCGGCCATGGCGGCAGCGGAGCGTTGTCCGGCAGGCCGCGCAACTTCGCGATCAGCGTTTTCAGCTCGTCGGCGGTCGTTTCCGCAATCCGCTCGATCTCGGGCGACGGCCGGGGGTGTTGCCGCGCGGTCGTGATGAGCGATTCGAGCCACGAGTCCGGCCCGGGCGCCTGATCCTCCGCCATGAGCCCGCGTTCGGCCAGCGCGTCGCCCTGCTCGCGGGTCAGCGGCAGGGATGCCGCTTCCGGTGCCGATTGCCGGTCCTGGATGAACCGTGCCACCTCGGTCGCGAACGACCCCAGGCTGTCGCGGGCCAGCCCGGCCAGTTCGTCCCGGCCGATGCCCAGGCGCACGACCTCGTCGATCAGTTCCTGAGGGAGCCCATCGACGGCCGCCTCCACGACCGACGGCCTCGCGCTGCCGATCGCGGGATCGAGCCCGATGTACCAGCCGTCCGGCGCCACGCTGAATCGGGTGCTGACCGCCCCTGTCGCGGCGTGCACCCGCAGCTCGACCGGGGCATGCAGTTCGCGGGCCAGGGCACGGGCGGCGCGGAGCGGCTCGTTGTACAGGTGTGCCAGCAGGGGCGGTTCGGTCCTGGGGCCGGTCGGGTCGGTGCTGCCCACCGTGTCGGTCATCAGGGTGACGATGTCCACGACGCCGGGGTGCTCCGCGTGTGCCGCGTGTACGGCGGCGATCTGTTCCGGCGTGAGGGTGTGCCCAGCCCAGGTGTCGAGGGTCCGGACGAGCTGGCGCTGCCGCTCGGGCTCGCGGACCTCGACGACGAGGACGTCGTCCGGTCCCATCCGGACCTGCCGGGCGAGCTGACGCGCGTGGGCCCGCAGGGCCATGTCCGGTCGATCGGCAGGTGCCGCCTCGGCGTCCTTGGGGTCGATCCGCCCCAGGGCGTCGATCAGGTTCAGGGTCGGCGAACCGGGTCCGCCGACCCGCGGGCGGGTGCGGTCGCGCTCGGCGGCGTGCAGGCCTCGACCGAGTTCGGTGCGGCGTTCGATCTCCGTCCTGCGGCCGAACTCGGCGCGGCGTTGTTCCTCCACCAACGCCTCGTAGTCGGACTTGAGCATCTTGACGTACACGTCCCCGCTGAACTCGTCGCTGGTGTGACGCCGGCCCATGGAGGTCGGGCGCCACCAGTGCACGATCCGCTTCTGGCCCTCGAGCCGGTACCTGGCGTGCAGCCGCACGAGCACTTCCGGGTACTGCTGCTTCACGTGCTCCTCGCGCCGGTGCGCGTCGGCGTACGTGCTGGTGTGTGACCTGGGCGCCTGCCGGTCCACGCCGGTGTCGCCCTCGGTACGGTGCGCGCCGTAGGACTCGCCCGGGCTGGCGTTGTCAGTGACCGTCAGCCTGGCCGGGCCACCCGCGTCGGCACTGAGCGAGACGTAGGGCGTGTCATGGGTCATCGAGACGCTCACGCCTTGCTGGTACTTCACGTACCGCCCCGTGCCGGTTCTCTCGTGCTCGGCGATCACCTCCATGTCTTCGAGCCGGCCGCGCAACGTGAGGTCCGCCCGCCGGCTCGT
Organism: Dactylosporangium sp. NPDC050688; assembly: GCF_040654515.1. Lineage (NCBI taxonomy): Bacteria > Bacillati > Actinomycetota > Actinomycetes > Micromonosporales > Micromonosporaceae > Dactylosporangium > Dactylosporangium sp. NPDC050688. The sequence continues at coordinate 59,564 of NZ_JBFAIC010000047.1, read as the reverse complement.
GTGCCCCGGCACGAATGCCCCCTCGGCCAACTGCACGCCGTCCGGGTTGAACGCGGCGGGCAGGAGGTTCGCCGCCAGCAGGTCGCGGCTGGTGAGCGCCCGGACGGACACGCTCGTGTGGTACCCGGCGCGGGTCACCCAGCGCGACGGCCACCAGCGGTTCCACTTGATCGGGCGGTTGAAGAGCGCGCCGAGCACCCGGCGGCTGGCGGCCTCCGCGCCGTGCAGCTGTACCCCGTCGACGTAGGCATCCTTGGGAAGCTCCGTCGGGTTGAGGGCGGCCCGAAGGCCGGTCGGCGGCGACATCGGCTTGGCCTCGACGACGCTCCGGGGGATCTTCTGCACCATCCGGCCGTGGACCGTTCGGGTCAGGCCGGAGTGCCGGTGGTCCCGTTCCGCGCGGAACCCGGCGGTGATCGGGCTGACCAGCCACTTGGCGACGTCACCGAGGACGGCGAACGCCACCCGGATGGTGGTGACCGGAACCCGGATGATGGTCGGGACGCTGCCCGGTGCCGACATGAACCGGCGGAAGCGGGCGATGACCCTGCCGGTCAGCCAGTTGGTGACGCGGCGACCGCCGAGTTTGACGAGCCGGGTCTCGATGGTGAACTCGACGCCGGTGTCCGCCCGGTAGTAGTCCTCCCAGTCGTAGGCCGTCGACTCGTAGGTGAACTGCTCGGTCGTCGTCTGGGCGCGGCTCCACCCGTCGGCCCACCTGACGCCGGGACCGCCGGTGACCTTCTGCTGCGTGTCGCGACGCTTCTCCTCGAGCGTCTGGTCCGGATCGGGCCGATCGTCGATCGTTCCCTTGAAGCCGGCGGAGGTGCCGCGACTGAACCCCACCCGCGTCGCTGCGCGGCGTTCGACGTAGCGGTGCCGGTAGTTCTCCAGGCCGCTGCCCTTGATCTTGTCGCCGAGCATCGGCGCGGTCACCAGCCGGGCCTTGATGTTCGTCTCGACGACGTTCTCGCCGAACCAGGCGTGCGGGTTGGGGAAGGGCAGCGTGAACCCGTCCGGGCCCAGCATCTGTTCGAGCAGCGGCTGGTCCCGCCCGCCGTCGAAGAGGGCCTGGATGCGGTCGAGCCCACCCTGCAGGCGTCCGACGTACGGGCTGGCCTGCGGATGACGGTGCCACCATCGCCGGTGCACCGGGTCGGCCTCCCGGGGGATCCTGTCGTGGGGCATGCCGATCAGGCCGGGCGCGAGCTTGTTCACCTCCTCGGCCAGCAGGTCGGACAACTGCAGGCCGTCGTCCAGCTTGAGCGAGTGGATGCCGCCGTGGCCCAGCGAGGCGTTCCCCGGTTGCAGGTACGGCGGCAGGTCGAGCCGGCGGGTCCGCAACGGCGTCCGCAACGGCACGCCGAACTCCTCCTGGAACTCCCTGGCCACCTCGTCCGGCACCGCGACGTCCGCCCAGGCATGGTCGCGGGCCAGTTCGCGGGCGGTGTCGGCGCGCAGCTCGCGGTGCGGATCATCCGGCGTGCCGGCGGCTGCCTTCGACCACCGGATGAGGACGCGGGCCATCAACTGGTCCGAGATCTGCAGTTCGCCGCTGCTCCGCCGGGTGAGGATGTCCAGGAGTTGATCCGCGTCGAGCGGTACCTCGCCGTTCGCGTAGTGCTCCAGCGCGTCCGGCTCGGACATGACGTAGATCATCGGCTCGACGTCGTCAACGGACCGGTGGGCCGGCACCCGGTTGCTGTCCGGCAGCAGCTTCGCCCGCTTCGTCTTGCCGATGAGCAGCGAGTAGCTGACGGGCGCCCGGAAGCTGTACGCACGCTGGAAGTTGAGCTCCAGCAACTCGCGACCACCGGTCTGTCTGGTCGCCCGGTCGTGACTGAGGCCCTTGCGCATCGCATGGTTCAGCGATCCGCTCAGCCCGGTCACGTCCGACTGCCCGGGATCACCGCCGGAGGCCAGGTCGATCGGCGAGCCCCCGATGCCCCGCCGCCGGCCGGCCGACTGGCCGGCCTGGGTCAGGGAGAGTTTGATCAGACCGAGCACATACGGATCGCTCGTCGCGCCGACGAACTGTGACGCGCCGACGTTGGCCTTCAGCGACACGATCTGGTGCTTGTCCCGGAAGAACCTCGACTTGAAGAACGTATCGGTGGTGTAGCGTCCCCCGACCACCTCGGGGAAGTGGGCCACGACCTGAGCCTGGTTGAGGAAGGTGGAGATCTCCTCGTCCGCGGTGCCGCCGGTCTGCGCCATGCCCCCCATCCGGCCGCGCGCCGTCGGCAACAGCCCGGTGACGTCCAGGTAGGACACCGCGGCGTGGTCGAAGACCGTGACCGGTGTGTCGGTGCGCCCGGGCACCGTCTGCGCCGTCGCGACGTCGTGGGACGGCTTCGTGTTGAAGGCCGGCACCACGCGGACGGTCGCCGTGCTCGGGATCGGGGGCAGCGGGTGCGGGAGGCGCCGGTCGAGCCCCGAACGGTTGGAGAGTCTCTTGACGAACCGCCACCATGACCGCCGCTGGTCGTGATGGATGACCACCTCGTAGTTGGTCGTCAGGTCGAACTCGGTGAGCACGCCCTGGTACTCCATGAGCCGGGGCATGTTGCTGACGTGGTTGACCGACTCTTCGCCGCTGACGCCCCGGTCGTACTCGACGCCGATGGCGGCACCTTGGAGCTGCTTGCCGGTTTGCGCCGGCATGAAGCGCAGCTTCATGCCGGTGGCGAACCCCTTGCCGCCGCCGGCCGACGAACCGGCGAAGTCGAGCCCCATCTCGAGGTTGACGATGTGCCGTTCCTTGGTGAACCGCGGGTTGGCGGTCGGATCCTTGAGCGCCGTCGTGCCCTCGTCCCGCGGCGTTCTCGCGGTGATCGTCACCCGGGCCGAACGCACGCGGAAGTTGGTGAACCAGCCCGTGTGTCGCTTGCGGAGCGTGAACGAGAACCCGTCCTGGTGGATGCCGTCGAAGTTCGACCGGATGGCCGCGTCGGAGAGGAGCTTGCGCAGTGCCACGCCGTTGTTGACCTGGCTGTCCCGCTTGCGGCTGAACAGTGCGTGCCGCTTGAACGGATCGTCGGGGTCGCGGACCACGTAGCCGTACCTGTCCAGTTCCCGTTCGATCCGGTCGACCAGCCTGTCGATGAGCTCCGCGTCGACGTCGACGAGGCCCATGCCGATGCCGCGGCCCTTGCGCGCGTGATGGGGCACGGCCGGCGGCGACGTGGTGCCGAACGTCGTCGGGGCGACCTTCGGCGGCACCACGTCCGGCGCGGTCGGCGGCTCGATGGAGTACGCGACGGCGTCGGCCGTGGGGACCCGGACCATCGCCCGGCCGAGCACGGTCCTCGGCCGGTAGTCTCCGCCCCGGCCGCCGAGCCGGGTCCGCGGCCGCACGACCGTTCCGGTGGCGTCCCGGACCTTGGTGAGCACGTTGCGGTGCCGGCGGACCTGCACGGTCGCCTGGTGCTCGAACGCCATCCGGTACGCGGAGGTGAAGCTGGCGTACCTCGACACGTGGACCCAGAGACCGAGCCGTCCGGAGGAGCTGCCGTCCCGATCGGTCCAGGTCCAGCGCGCGTAGGGCAGCTTCAAACCGAACCTGAGGAACGGGACCTTGGCGAAGACGAACTCGAGGCTCGGCTCGGCCGCGTCCTCGTTGGTGATCGACGTCCCGGCGGTCGTGCCGGAAATGGCGGTGCGGACCTCCTCGACGTGTGCCTTGTCGCTCGGGGCACTCACCGGTTGCGCCGGGACGTCCTGGCTGCGGCGGGTCCGTATCCGGACGTTGGCGATGATCCGCCCGGCCTCCACCAGCGTGAACTCGTACCCGCGATGCCGGTTCACCGCCTTGTCCAGGTGCGTGTCGAGATTGGACACCCGGTGCCACACGGTGGCCCGCAGGGGGTGGCCCAGCGGGATCGGCCCGCGTTCGTTCTCCAGTTGCCTGATGATGTCGTCGGCGAGCAGGTGCAGGCTCGTCAGGCCCGAGGCGTAGAAGACCTTCGGGATTCGCCGATGGGCGTTGATGGGAACCGACTGGTTCGGCCGGACCGCGGCGGCGAGTCGGGCGGCCAGCCCGGGCTCGCCGCGGGTCAGGTACTTCTCCGGCAGCGACAGGGTCAGCCGTTCCTCGGTGGTGATGACCTCCGGGGTGATCTCGTCCCAGGTCTGCCCGGCGCGCGTACGGACCCGCAGGTGGTACCTCGCGGCGGCGGACACCAGGGCGGCGTCCTCGCGGGTGTCCTCCACCCGGCCCACCTCCGCGTCCCGGACCGTGCCCGTCGAACGGTTGACGAGGTTCCGGAGGAACTTCATGGCCACCCCGAGCCGCACCGACATGAACTCGCGGGCGACCCCGAAGGAGAACCCGACCGAGCTGCCGAAGCGGAACCAGCCGGTCGGCCCGGCGTGGCCCTCGCTGTGCGCGCCGACCTGGAACGTGCCGTGGATCGTCTCGTTGGCGCGCACGTGCCGGGCCCGGCCGGTGACCTGCTGGGGGACGTCCAGGCCCTCCTCGGCCGTCGCGTTTCGCCCCTTGTCCGATGCGTCCGCCGGCTTGGGCGGCGCGGACTCACGCCGGGGGTTTGTCAGTTCGAGCCGGAGGAGTACCTCGAGGTGGCCGAGGAAGGCGACCATCCCATCGCCGACCAGGTGTCGGTAGTTGTTGACGATGAACCCGGGGAGCTGGTCCCAGGCCTCCGCCGTCTGCGCGACACCGTGGTCCTCGGCGAGCTGTCTGAGCCGGGCGACGAGGTCGGCGAGAGCGGGCAGCGCGTGGGCCGGGATCCCCGCGGCGTACGCGATCTGTTCCAGTTCGCCCGTGCCGACCGGGGAGGCGGCAGGGACCGCCGGGAGCTCGTTCAGCGTTCCGCGGTCGCGGTCCCACGAGTCGGCGATGTCGACGCGGACCGTCACCGCGCGGCGGTCTGCGTCCCCGCCGCCGTCCCGGACGGTCCTGGCCCGGTGCCGGAAGATGAACATCGGCATGTCGTCGCCCATGGTGTTGACCAGGTGCGTCTGGACCAGCGGTTCCAGGCGCGTGGCCACCAGTTCGGCCCGGCGCCGCCCCAGCGCGTTCGCCGACATGACGCGCGGAACGCCGCGACGGCCGACCGTGACGCCGTAGCCGTAGCCGTAGCCCTCGACGGTGACGACGACGGGGGCTCCCTCGGGGGGCCGGTTGGCTGCCATCCGGGCGACCCGCCTGGCCAGCTCGGCGGCGATCGTGTCCACCTCGTCGTCGGTCGCCTCGACGGCCCGATAGCTGAGGGGGCGGAACCGCAGTGTGATGGGCGGGTCGTTGACGACGCCCGGCTCCTCGGGTGGCGGCGCGGCCGGGGCCTTGCCGGGGTCCTTGGCGGGGAGCTCGGCCGGAACCCCCTGCGGCCCTGACGCCGGTTGGGCGAGAAAGGAGTGGAACTCGGCGTGGCCGGAGCCGGTCTGGACGCGGCGGTAGAGCCGGATCGGAGTGCCGGTCGACCCGGCCCGGGGAAGCAACGTGGCATGCGTACCGTCGTCCACCAGGACGGACCGGTCGAGGAGGGCACCGATCAGCATCGGTCCCACCTTCGAGTGGTCGTGTTCGGCATCCGGCCGCAGCAGGTCACCCAGCTTGGTGCGCAGGGCGGCGTCGTCCCCGGGCGGGACGGTCGCCAGGTATGAGCTCCCGATGGACCGGAAAGCGGCCAGGTCCCTGGCAGGGAGCCGGTCGATGCCGGCCAGAAGGTGCTCGCGCAGCTCCGTCACGACGTTGGTGAGCGCCGTCGTGCTGACCGCGCGCCGGGATCCGGCCCGCTCGTCGCGCAGGCGGGTCAGCTCGGCCTGGGCGGCGTCTCCCCACGCGACCCGCCATTCGATGTCGTCGAGGTCGGTGTGGACCAGCGCGGCGAGCAGATGATTTCCCTCGCCCACGAGGAAGGCCCGGTCCTCGGGCCGCAGCCGGGTTTCCTCGGCCGACGCGGCCGCACCGTCCCGCGGCGTATCTGCCGGCAGAGCGGCGACGTCGCCTGGTGCCCGACCACGTTCGCCGGCGTTGCCGCGCCAATCTCCTTCCGCGCCGAATTCGTCCACCGTCGTGAGGCGGTGCCCGGCGACCTCGCTCAGGATTGCCCGCAGCCGCTGCCACAGGTTGCCGGGCCGGCTGGGCCCACGCCGTCCCAAGCTCTCCAGCGCGGGCCGCACCGCCGAGCCGAAGTCCCGTTTGTCGGTGACGAACGGCTCCGCCGAGGTCCCATCGGCGCTGCGCCGGACGGACTCCGGCCCCTTCGGTTCGGGCGTCAGGAGCCCTTTTCGCGCACGCGGCCGCGCGGGTGCCGGGTCAAGAGGCAGACTGCTTCCCGGGGTCTTCGGGGCACCCGGGTCGGTGACCCGCCGACGGATCGTCGACCTGAGGCTGCCCTGAGCCCTCGTGGGGCCGGTCAGGCGGAATCGACCCGGCGTGGGGAGCAGGTGGTGGGGTCGGTCTCGCAGCTCGAGTTCCTCCTGTCCCGGGAGGTTCTCCAGCCGCAGGCCGTGATCGTGAACGACATCCGCGAAGGTCCGGCCCTCACGTTCCAGATCGGTGAGATACTGCTGCCACTCCGCGGCCCGCGCCCTGACGAGCTGCGCGAAGCCCTCGTCCCGGCTCAGGGGGAGCTGGTCGAGCTCCTGTGGGAGCCTGCCGTCCAGACCGTGGTCCCGGTTCCGCCGGATCAGCCGCAGGTAGGAGTCCACCCGCATGGCCATCGGGGTCGTCCCCAGCCGTACGACCGCGTAGTCCGGCCTCGCCTCCTTGGTGACCTGCCACGACAGCTCGGTCGGGAACTCCAGCTCCAGCAGGTTGCCCCCGGGATCCCGCATGGTCACGGTAAGCCCGTGCCATCGGTTGCCGGGCCGCCAGAAGTTCGCGATGTCCGTTTCACGTACCTGGTACTTGTGCCGCTCCACCAGGCGAGTCAGCACAGCTCGGACCGTAGAGCCGTACTTCGCGGGATCCACCTGTACCGCGAACCGGACGGTGTCCGTGTTCTGGGCGAGGAACGACCGCACGTCGATGCCCTCACTCAGCTTCCGGTCCTGGAACTTGCGCGCCAAGGACTCCACGGTCTTGGCCCGGTGCTGGGTGCCGACCAACTTCAGCCCTTTGCTGGTCGGATCGACGTGTTTGACCACCTGGCTCAGTACCACCAGCGTCTCGGCGGCCCGCTCCTTCGCCGCGCCGGCCGCATCCAGCAGCGCCTGATGATCATTGGGGTCGAGACTTTCGCGCAGATCATGCTCGACCCGCTGGACGTCCAGCCGAAGGCGTGACGGCCGCCTTTGCAGCGGCTGCAAGATGTCGGTCTGCCGCCGTCGCAGCGGCGGTATGCCGCTGCCGGTCGGCCGCCGTCGCGGCGGCGGTATGACGCCGTCGGTCCGTCGCCGTCGCAGCGGCGGTATGACGCCGTCGGTCGGCGGCTCGGTGACGGTGGCGGTGGCGGTGGTGTCCGTCGTGAGCGGCTCTGCACTGAGAGGTGAGTGCTCGTCGAAGCGGGGCGGCTGCGCCCCCGGTGATGCCTCGCTCGGCGGTGAGCTCTCCTCAATCTGGGCCCGATACACGACCGGATCCATGTTGACCGCGCTTTCGCCCGGGCGGTCCACGCCGTCGCCGGACCTGCGTCCGGCCAACCTCCGCGCCGTCTCGACGAACCCGGACCCCCGCTCGAACACCCCCTGCCAGTCCTGGGCCGGCCCCAACCCCGACACCCAGTCGTTCCAGTCACCGGCGAGCCCCGCCGCCTGATCCCACGACCGCCGCGCCACCCGCTCCAGCTCGCTCCGGAACCATTGCGTCAACTCCGGGCCGCCCAACCCCCACTGGTCCCGCCCCAGCCCCGCCACTCGTGGCGCCCGGCCGGACAGCTCACCCCACGACGGCAGGGAATCTCCCCGGCCGCCCAGCCGGTCCGTCACCACCCAGTACGGCGTCCACAACGAGCCCAACAACGCCCGCACCGCCGCCACCCCGACAGCCCCGGCCAGCATCTGCTCGACTTGGGTCGACAATGCGTCGACGCCCGCGCTGAACCCGTTCCACGCCGCGAGGACACGGTCGCCACCATCGTCCAGCCGCGCCGCTTCCTGCCGTACCTGACCGGCCAACCGATCCCGCCAGTCCCGCACACTCCCGGCCGCCGCCGCCACTTCGTCCGCCGGGGTTCCCGCATTCGGCCCGGACGGGCGCCCACCGACCGCCGGATCCGCCACCGGCACCGGCACCGACAGCACCGGCAAGCTTGACGCGTCCGGTTCCGGTCCGGCCTGCATAGCGCGACCCGGGTCCGGTAGCGCCGGCGCCTCGATCACGGGCAGCGCCGGGGCGGCCGGCTCGGAGGAGGTGAAGACCGACAGCGACTCCGCCCCCGGCCGGCGGAGCAGTTCGTCGATCTGGTCCACCGGCGTGTCCGGCGCGAGGTAGGCGCTCACCAGCACGCGCCTGCGCTGCTGGGCGGGGAGAGCGGCGAGCCGATCGACCACGGTGGACGCGCTCGCCGTCGACAGCGGTGCCCGAGGTGAGCCCAGCACTGCCAGCGTCAAGGGGCCGAGCATCTTGTTGACGTCACCGAGCAGGAAGGCCGCCGTCATGTTCTCTTCGCCGACCACAGCAGCCAGTCGGCGGGCCTCGTGGACCTCCTCGTAGTCCTGCCCCCTGACGCGCCCCAGGTCCCCGGCGGTCAGGGGCAGCAGGTTCGCATCGTCACCCTCGACGATTGCTCGTGCATCAGGATCGCTGCTCAGGAAGTCGGCCTCGAGGAGGGCGTAGACGATCCGGCTCAGCAACGTAGGCACGCCCTCAGCCAGCACCTGTGTGGCCCGCGACGCGCCCGGCAGCTGCGAATAGTAAGCCCCGTAGTCCGGGTGCTCCATGACGTGGAACAGCTCGTGGACCAGGGTGAACGCGGTGGTCCATCGCGTGAGCTGGTTGACGCGGCCGTCAGCGTCGGGGACCAGGACGGAAAGGTAGACCTCCCTTTGTATGGTCACGGCCGACCAGCTGCGCTCGATGGCCAGAACCGCCTCGACGACGTCTGAACGCTGGACGAGGCGATCGATCACGCGCGTCATCGCTTCGGCCTCGGCGTTGGCTGGAATCTGGCTACCGTCCGACGTCGAACGGCTGAAGCGCGGCTTCGCGTGGTGGGCGCGGAGCAGGTCGATCAGATCAACGGAATTCGACCTGTAGCCCCAGAGCGCATTCACAACAACGTTCCGGCGCGTTGACTCGGTCACCGCTGTCTGCCTGGCCATCATCGCGAACCAACCGTTGTGCAGATCGCCGCGCCGCCCCGGCCGGTCGGCTGTCAGTTGCGGCGCTCGGGCGAGTCTGCCGAACACTTGGTCGATGTATCGCGCGGCGAGCCGTGCGATGGCCTCGTAGTGCTCCAACTCGCGCTGGAGCCGGTCGGCGTTAGCCGCCTCGCGGTGCTGCTGGTCGGCGGCGCGGCCGCGGGAATTCCATCGTCGCCACAGATTCGTCAACAGCGTCCGCTCGTACTTGGACTCGAAATCCTCTGCCTCGCCGGGCAGCCGGTCGACGAAACCCTCGGAGACGGTTTCGCTCGACGGCGCGGCGGGTGCCGTGGCCGGCGCGGCCGTCAGGCCGAGCACCGTGGCGAGCCGGAGGCCCTGGGAAGCAGAGGGCGCGAACGTGAGCTTTGGTAGCGTGGCCGCGACCACCCCTCCGTCCAGGTCGCGGTACAGCTCGTCGAGAACCCGGTCCACGTCTTCGACCGCGACGGACAGGCCGACGCCGAAGTCGACATGCGTGCGGTCCGGCTCGGCCACACGAGCACGCAGCGACTCCAGCCAACGCACGGCGACCGCCCGCTCGCGCGGAGACAGCGGCCGGACTTCCGCGACAACGGCGTCGATCGCACCTGCCGCCAGGTTCACGGTCAGCGCACGCAGGTCCGCAGCGCCCGGCCGAGCGATGCCGCGCGGCCGGAAGTTGCCCGAATTGACGACCGCGGCGCCGCCCTCGAAGCGACGCCCCGCCAGCGCCATGAACGACCGAATCACGTCGTGGTCGGTCAGCTCGCCCAGCGCTGCCATGATCTCGCCGTCACGGAGCAGCGTGATCAGCGTCGGGTCGTCCACGGCGCCGAGGAGCGCGATCGCGGCCAGCTGCTCCGACGGGGTGGACCCGGCTCCGACCAGGCGCAGCACCAGCACCCGCACGTCGCCGGCCGGCAGCGCGACGTCCGGATCCCCACGCCGGTACCGCAGCGCAAGATTTCGCAGCACGGCAAGGGGCACTGGCCGGACCGCCCGGGATCCATACGCCCAAAAATCAGCATGCGTAAATTCATGATGGCTCAGGTACCGGCCGATTTCCGACAGCTCCACTTGAGTGCCCGCCGCCTGGCTGGGCCCGGTGAGCAGGAACCGTCGATGGCCGTGGTCGCTTTCGGCGTGCACCATCAGCATCGCGGCGTCCGGACCGAACAGCAGCGCACCGCCCTGATTCGCCACCGCGTCCCACAGCCAACTCAGGCCGAGCTCGTGGACCAACCACGGACGCAGGTCCGCCGCCCCGCTCAGCACCGGCACGGCCAGCAGCTCGCTGATCGCGGCGCCGAAAACCGATGAGTCCGGGGCCGGTCGACGGGCCGATAGCCACCACCGACGCGCCGGTGCGATGGCACGCTCGTCGGCCGGGGCCGGATCCGCGCGGCGCAACGCGATGAGTGTGGAAACGCCGTACAGTGCCCGGGTCGCTCTGGCACTCATGGACCGCAGCGTCCGGACCACATCGGCGCCAGCTCCGGTCCCGATCAGGTCACGAGCCTCGGCCTCAATGCTGTCCAATGTGGACGTCGCGGCGGCCGTCCGTGACCGGGCCCACGGCTCGATGTTGGCCCGGATCATCGGCCCGAGCTCGTCGAGACCGGCCTCGGCGCGGCGGGCCAGACCCCGGGCGACGGCCATCAGGCCCGCCACCGTGGGCAGGCCCGCCAGCACCGGCAACGGCAGCGGCACCTCGGGCACCCGGCCGAAATCGGTGACCATCGGCGACCCGGCCGCCGCGAACAACGCCTCGGCCAGCAACGGGCTGTGCAGGAACGCCGAGAAGAGCGAGCCCGGCTCGAGCATCTCCGCCGCGACGGCCGGGGCGAGGTTCAACAGGCCCAGCCGCGCCCACCGCATCGTCAGTGGTTCGCCACGGTCATAGCCGATGGCGGCCAGCTCTGGTGTCGCCAGCGGATCCGCGCCGTCGGCCAGGACCGCCGCGACGTGGTCCAGCAACACGCTCAGCCGGGCCACACTCATCGGCTCGACGGCATGCCGCGCGACCCTGCCGTCCGGAGTCCCCGTCGACCGGGTCGGCACCAGCGCCGCCGCGATCAACGCGTCGTTGAGCAGCGCCACCAGCTCCGGCACGTCCACACCGGCGGCCGCGGCCAACGCTTGCGCCACCAGCTCCAGGCCGTGCCCGATCTCGTCGTTGTCCAGCACCTCGGAGACTCGATCGGCCAGGACGCCACCATCGGCCAGTGACCACAAGCTGTCGACTATGGACGACAGCTGGTGCTCCGGCAGTCGCAGGATTCCCATCGCCGCCATGACGTCGCCGTAGCGGGACAGCAGCCGGCCGGCGGCCGGATCGGACACCCACGCCGGCGCGTCCGCCATCGGTGCGTCCTGTCCGTACACAGAGGACTCGCCGCCGGACTCCTCCGAGTCCGTGTAGGGCTCGCTGTCCGACGCGCCCCCGCCGCCCCGCAGGTTCAGGTCGTCGAACGTCGCGAGACCGTCGTCCGGGGTCACGACCCGGTTCGAGCTTGGTCCGGCCGGGGCGGTGTCCTCCGCAGCGGTGATGTCGCGCAGCGTCCCGTGGGCCCGCACCAGCACGTCCCACGAGCTGCCGTCGAAGGGGTCGATGTGGACCTGCGGGGTTCCGCCCTCGGCGGTGTGCTCCTCGAACCTGCTGTCGTGGCTGATCCGCACCGGCCACCCGAAACGGTCCAGGTCGGCCAGGATGTCCTCGCCGCGGAACCGCTCCAGCTTCTGGTCCAGCGGCGTCGGCCGCCGCGCCGCCACGACCCGGCGCCCGCCGGCCGCGTCCGGCTCCACCCTGGCCCGCACCGTGACGACCTGTCCGTTCACCGTGGCGCGGTACACGCGGTAGCCGTCCAGCATCAGGTCGCGGCGGACCTCCCCGCCGGTGTCGACCACGTGCTGCACGAACTCACGGGCCTTGTCCGCCTCCGTGCGCAGGCCGCGCTCTTTCTGCACCTGGTGCCACGCCTGTCCGAACAGATTGGTCGCCGAGGTCCAACCGACGCTCTTGGCCAACTCGTAGAAGTACCGCACCTCGGCTGGCGACAGGACGTCCCCGCCGACCGCCGGCTCCAGCGGCCGCCCGTCTGCGTCCCGGAGCGGGCCGAACGGCGGCGTCGTCGCGGTGCCGCCGTCGGGCGCCAGCGTCCACCCCAGCGCCTCCAACCGCTGCCGGGCGATCTGGTTGACCGCCTCCCGCGGCGCCCGGTAGAAGTGCACCTGCGCCGACGACGCCGGCAGCAGCGTCATCCGGTAGTCCCCGCCGCGGATCCGCTGCACCTTCGCGTTGATCACGTCCATCGACTGGAAGAACGGCTTGTCGCTGTGCTCGGTCGCGAAGAACGTGGTCAGGTCCAGGGCGCCCGGTACGTCCGAGAGGTTGTGCAGGTTGTCCGTCGCGACGTAGTCGCCCTCCTCATAGGTGGACGCCTCGTAGCGGCCACGCGGCGTGCCGTCCGGGCCGTAGATGAGGAACCCGGTGAACCCCGGCCGGCCGTTCGCGCCGGCCGGCACCGGCTTCGCCGCCGCGTAGGAGCCATCGGCGAACACCCCCACCGTGTACGGCGGCCACACCCCCCGCCGCGGCTGCGCCTGCACCGGATCCGCCAGCCGTTGCGACGGGCCGGGAGCCGAGTGCGTCCGGGATCCGCCGTCGAACGCTTCGGAGTCCGCGGAGGACTCGCTGTCCGACGTGCCTCCGCCGCCCCACAGGTTCAGGTCATCGGGCACCTGCTGGGTCGTCGGGTGGTCGCCGCCGAGCGGCCGCCGGTAGCCGGCCGCCGCCCGCTCGAGCAGCGGGGTGGCCCGGTCCGGATCGCCTGCCTCGCGGTGCACGTCGGCCACGAACCGCATTGCGGCGAGGGTGCTCGCATCGTCCGGCGCTGCCGATGCCGCTGCGACGACGGCATCGAGGTTGCCCAGGGCCATCCGGGTGGCCAGGTGCTCCTTGCCCAACGCCTTCCGGTAACCGTCGAACGCCTCCGCGAGCAGACGCATCGAGCGGGCCAGGTCAACCGGGATCCCGCCACCGGCGGGCGGGGCCTGCTGCGGCGTCGTGCCGGGCAACGGGGAGCGTCCCTCCCCGGGGTTCCAGCGGTACCGCGTGCCGTCGGGCGCGGTGTAGTCGGCGGAAAGCCCCGGACCGGGCCCGTAGGCGGAATCGGGCCCCTGCGCCAGCGCCGTCTCGGCGACGGCGTCGACCCGCCGCAGGGCCGTCGTCAGCAGGCGTCCGTCCAGCGCCGGACCCAGCGAGTCGTCGACCTCGTTGTCGAAGGTGACCAACCGCAGTCCGAGCCCGGCGACGACGGGGCCTCTCCCGTCCACGCCGGTGACCACCAGCGGGGCACCATCCCGGTGACGACCGGCAGGGCTCCCGGCGTCCGCCGCGGCCAGCGGGGAGTGCTGCCGGCGCAGCTCCTGCACCCGCCGGTGGTAGCCGGCGACGACGGGGCCTCGCCCGTCCGCGTCGGAGACCACGGGCGGAGGACCCTCCCGGTGACTACCGGCAGGGCTCTCGGCGTCCGCCGCGGCCAGTGGATACAGCGTCGACAACCGGTGCTGCCGGCGCAGCTCGTGCACCCGCGGGTGGTAGCCGGCGACGACGAACAGCGCGCTGCGGGCCAGACCGGGGCGCTCCTCCAGCAGCGCCTCGAGGCGGGCCACGACCGCATCGTCGATGTCCCGCCGCACGACCGCGTCACCGGCCGTCGGCTGTGGATCGGCCGCGATGACGACCACCGGCCGGCCCTGCGCCAGCGCCGCCTGGTGCAGCTCATCGACGAATGCGGGCGCCGCACCGGGGGCACCCTGGAGATACTCGACCACGCCGGCCGGTGTTCCGGACCGCTCCGACCACGCCTGGAGCCAGGCCCGACTGTCGGCGTACCGCTGTCGGGGAGCGACGATCAGCACCCGCTCGTACTCCTCGGCGCTGATCTGGATCAGGCTCCGGTGGAACGCCCGGCCGTCCGCCTCGGACATGAACTCCAGGCCGACGCCCCGCGCCTCGCCGACGAGGTGCTCCTCCAGCAGCGTCCCACCCGCGATGTCCGGCGGCACCTTGGTGATCGGCCCGAAGAAGACCCTGTGCTCCATGGGCGGGACGTCCTGCCGGAGTCCGCTCATGAAGAAGTCCCGCAACCGAACCGTGTCCCCGCGGCTCGTGGCGATGGTGGTGTCGTCGGTCAGCTCGAACTGGCCGCCGGAGGCGGTGGTGAGCCGGTTGATGGTGCGGTTGGCCGACTCCTTGAACCGTTCCCAGATCGCGTCGGCGTGCTCGGCCAGGAACGCGCGAACGGGTGGCGGGTAGCCCTTCAGCATGCCGGCGAAGGAACCGCGGGCGATGAAGGCCACGAACTGCTTGGGAGCACCCCGCGGATATCCTTTTGCCTTCGCGTACGCCGGCGCGAACGTGTGATGCATCAACCAGGCGGTGTACCCGCTGATCATCTCGGCGGCGACGGCCGCGTCCGGCGCATCGGCACCGGGCTGGATTCCGCGGCTTCGGCTCCACGCCTCGTAGCCGGTGGCGATGCTGTCGCCCGACCGCAGGCTCTCGTCGAGGCTCGTCTTGGTGGGCATGCCCCGCGACTCGTCACGCCACAGCCGCGGCGCCAGGTAGCCCAGGATCCGTCGCAGGCCGCCGCGCACCACACCGACGCTCCAGTGGAACCGGGATCCCTGCAGCGGGCCGACCGGACCCCGCGCCAGCAGGGCCATGTCTCCGACCTTGGAGAAGTTCAAGCCGAGGCCGTCGTACAGCTGGCTCATCAACACCCTGTCGCTCAGGCCGATCGTGGCCGTGCGGCGGGTCATCTCCGCGTAGGCGTCGTAGATCGGCCCCGGCTCGGGCCGGGTCACCTCGTGCACATGCGAGCGAGCGACCCCGCTGACACGTTCCACGACGGACACGGTCACCTTGGCGCCCTCGCCGCCCGCCTGCCTCGCGGAGCCCTGAGTCCGGTAGAACCGCCCCTCAGGCCCGGTGAAGAAGTCGATGCTTTCGTGCTCGAGCCAGAACAGCCCATCGGGACGCCCCGCCAGCTGGCCTTTGCGGGCGCGCGGGCGCCTCAGGCCCTGCGGTGTGTCCAGGAGCAAGACGAAGTCGCGTTGCTCGTCCTCGTTGCCGGTGCCCTCGTAGTGCAGCCCGCGGTCGAGGAGGGCGGCGACGTCGCGTGACGGGGGCGAGGCGGTCATCGACGCGGGGATCGGCAGCGGCGCCCGGTCGCTGCCGTAGAGCCGGGCCCGCAGGTCGAACTGCCGCGCTCCGGCGGCCCGGGCCGGACCGCCGTGCTCGGCGACGTCCAGCAGCGCACCCGCCGGCCAGCGGCCGGGCGGCAGGAGGCGCACGCCGCCCACGCCCGAGTGCCGCGGATCGATCCAGCGCGCCGCGCCGTCGTGGTGCAGCACCACGTAGGCGTGCCCGATCCGGCCCGGCCACGCCTGCATCACGAACCCGAAACTGCCCGGCCGCTGCTCGATGAGCCGATGGATGTCCGCGAAATCGTTCACCAGTGGCCACGTTCCGGGCGTGCCCCAACCGCGCCACACCACGTCGCCGACGTCCCCGTCCTCACGGATCCCGCCGCCGCGCAGCCCGTCGGGGGCCATGACCTCCCGGGCAGCGGCCATCGCCACCACACAGAACTGCTCCGCGGCGAGATCATCATGCTGCGACCACTCCGCCAACTGCCGAGCCGTCCCGTTCACCACCGACACCGGATCCAGCCCGTCCGGGGAAGGACCGGACCTCACTTCAGAGTCCGCATCGGCCCCGCTGTCCGGCGTGCCTCCGCCACCCCACAGGTTCAGGTCGTCGAACGTCGCGAGACCGTTCGGGGCCACGGGCTGGCTCGCGCCCCGGAACACCGACAGCGTCTCCGCTCCCGGCCGGCTGATCACGTCGGCGACCGCGTCTGCCGGGGCGTCGCTGTCCAGATACGCGTTGATCCACAGGCCCTGGCCTGAGGACAGGCTACGCAGGTGGCCGGCCACCGCGTCCAGTTCGCCGATGTTCAGTGGTGCCCGCGGAGAGCCGAGCAGCGCCACGGTCAACGGGCCGGTGATCAACGCGATGTCGCCGCGAAGGAACGCCCAGATGATGTTCTCGGTACCCACCACCGCCTCGAGGGCACGGACCTCGTGAATCTCGGGATAGTCGCGAGGGCGGACGAGCGTGAGGTCGTCCTCCTCCAGCGCCGGACCGGCGGCCAGGGCCCTTCCCTCGACCGTCACGCGCAGGTCCGGGTCTCCGCGCAGAAGGGCGCGCTCGACATCGACCCACACGATGCGGGTCAACCAGGAGACCACGCCCTCCTTCAACACCTGCCGCGCGTGCGACTCGGTGGGCAGCGAGGACCAGTACCGCATGTACTGCGCGGACTGCATCGCGTGGAACAGTTCGTGGACCAGCATGCCGCTGACCCCCACGTTCCAGATCCGCTGTTGTCGCGTGTCCGGATGAGTCACGACCAGTTGCAGGTACACGTGCTTGTCGATGGTGTAGGCCGGCCAGCTACGCTCGGCGGCCAGCACCCGCTCGACCAGCCTCTCGTCCTGCAGGAGCCGCTCGACCGCCAGGAGCATCGCCCGGGACTCGTCGTTGACCGGCCGCTGATCGGCATCGAACTCGATGCGGGCGTGGTGTTCGGCCAAGACCCGCGCCACCCCGTCAGCATGCGACCGGTAGGACAGCAGTGCCTCCACCAGTTCTGCGTGCCGCTGGGTGGCGTCCAGCCCTTCTCGCCGCGCCAGTTCGAACTGGTACAGGTCGTGCAGGGTTCCCGGTGCGCCCGGCCGGTCGGCGACCAGCCGCGGTGCGGTGGCGAGCCGCCCGAACACCTCGTCGATCCACCCGGCGGCGGCCTGGGCGATGCCCTCGGCACGCTCCAGTACGCTCTGCCGGTGCTGGTCCAGGTTCGGGTCGGCGCGCTCAGCCTCCGACCGTGCGACGTCATCCGCCAGGCCGCCGTACACGTACGTTCGCAGGGCGGCTTCCACCCGGGTCTCGAAGTCCGCGTCGACGCCGTGGATGCGCGGCTGGAAGCCGGACGGACCGGCACTCCAGGAAACGTCGATCGAGCGGGCCAGCCGGTCCCGCAGCGCGTCCCCCGGGCGGACGGCCAGGTCCAGCGCGCCTTCCTCGACGGCCTCGGCCGCCACGTCCCGGTGCAGCTCGTCGAGGATCAGGTCGATGCGATCCACGCCGACCCAGGCGCCTCCCATGTCGACGTATCCGGCATCGGCGCCGGCCCGGGCGCGCCAGGCCGCCAACCACCGCCCGACCACAGCCCGTTCACGATCGGGCAGCCTTCGGACGTCGTCGACGAACCGGTCGTTCTCCTCACCGATGAGCAGGGTCAACAGGTGCGGCAGCAGGTCGGCCGCCGCGGCCGGCCTGACCCCCACCGGACGGACGTCCCCGGGCAGGCCGGCCCGCCCCTCCACGAACCGGTCGTCGACGAGTTCGGTCAGCCGGTAGAGGAACACCGGGTCGGCCTCGGCCCGCCGCAGGGCGGCCATCACCTCACCGTCCTGGACCAGTCCGGTCAGGGTGATGTCGTCCATGCCCGCAAGCAGAGCCAGGACCACAGCGCGATCCGCCCGGCCCGGCTCGGGATCGAGCAGTCGCAGGACCAGAGCCCGCAGATCACCCGCCGTCAGCCCGGCGTCAGGATCGCCCCTTCGGTAACGCCGCCCGAGCTGACGCAGGGCCTCCCGCGGCGCCGGACGATACACCCGGGTCGCGGCGCCCGGCAGACCGGCCTGGGTGAGCCCCCGCGCCTTCAGGAACTCTCCAGCATCGGCAAGCCCGACCCACTCGCTCGCCACCTCGCGGGCACCCGTGGCAAGGAACCCCCGCCCGCCCCGGCCGTGGCCCGCCTGCAGGGCCACCTCCAGACCATCACCGCCGCGGACGACCACACCACCCTCATACGCCACCGCGTCCCACAACCACCCCAGTGCCACGTCATCGTCCAGCCATGAGCGCAGGTCGACTGTCTCACCCGGCGTCGGCACAGCCAGCGACGCGTTCATCGCCGCAGCGAGTGCCGAATTCGGCCCGGTCGGACGCTCCCCCGGCGCCGGTACCTCACGCAGCGCGATCAACCCGGCCAGACGGTCCAGAACCCGCGCCGCCTCACCACCCAACGACACCAGCGCCTCAAACGCCGGCACGCCGCGGCGGCTCGCCATGATCTCCCGGGCCGCATCCTCGATCCGGTCCAGCGCCGCGCCCACCTCATCGAGCTCAGCCACAACCCGCGGCGCCACAACGAAATCCTCGCCGCGGTCCGGCCCATCCAGCGGAGCGGCGATCTGCCGGGCCAGTTGCCGCGCCACCATGACGACCCCGGCCACCGTGGGCAGACCGGCCAATACCGGCCGCCACAGCGACGCCTCCTCCAGCGCCGGAATCCCACCCGCCGCGAGCAACGCCTCCGCCAGGACCGGGCTGTCCAGCAACGCCGAGAACAGGCTCCCCGGCGCCAGCATGCCCGCCGCCAACACGGGACTCAGGTTCAGCAACCCGAGCCGGGCCCACCGCCGGGCCACCGACTCGTCCGGCACATACCCCACCGCCGCCAACTCAGGCGACGCCAGAGGGTCGCGGCCGTCGGCCAGCTCCACCGCCACGAAGTCAAGCAACGCACTGAGCCGGGCCACACTGAGCGGAGCGATCCACCGCCACTCCGCCCGCCCGTGCCCGGCATCCGCCGAGAACGTCCTAACGACCGCCGCGGCGACCAGCGCGTCGTTCACCAACGACACCAACACCGACCGGGAACCGTCATCCGCACGGCCGACCAGACCATCATGCACCGCAGCCAGCCCGCGCCCGACCTCATCGTTGTCGAACACCAGCGAACTCCGGTCGGTGAACCCGGCGAAATCGACCAGCCCCACCAACTCGTCCATCGTGGACCGGACCGCCGCAGGACGAGCCAGCACCGGCATGCCGGCAAGCACCTCGTCATACCGCGCAAACAACCCGGCCTCGCCCAGCCGGGCCTCGCTGTTCGGGACTTGCGTGTCGGACGAGTGGGAAGAGGAGTCGTCGGCACCGGATGAGTCCGGGGATCCTGCCCCACCTCGCAGGGTCGGCACGACTCCGGCATGGAGCAAGTCCGGCGGGTTCGGCGTGGTCAGTTGGTCATCCAGCAGTTCAGCGAGCCGAATTTGGAAGATGCGGGCATCGGCCTCGTGGGGGATGGTCCAGTAGGCGACATAGGCGGCGAGCTGGGCGTTGAGGCCTCTCCCGGCCGCTTGCCGGTGTGCGTCGCGGAGATGTGCTGCCCTCTGTGCGCCCGCGCCGGTCATCGAGGTGCGCCAGCGATCCGCTGCGTGCGTCCAGATGGAATCGGTGGCTGGTGGCGTAGCCACGGTCGCGTACTGCAGTGCGTGGACGAGTTCGTGCACCAACGTCAGTAGCAGTCGGCGACGGTCAGCCACGCCGTCGTGGGCCAGCCAGATCGAGGATCCTTCGAGGTGGCCTCGCGCTGCGCGCGACCCGTCGCCGGGACCGGTGTGCAGGCCCGGGCCGTCGGGGTCGTCACCCATGCGCCCGTGCGGCGGGCCATCATCGCTCTCAACAGCCCAATGCACTGTCACCGGTCGGTCGAGACCTGTTGCCTGCGCCCACCAGGCCGCAAGGCGCTGGAGTTCCGCCAGGACGTCATCGTCGGACGGCCCAACTGATGACCCCAGTAACGCCTTCGCCTGATGTGCAAACGCCCTCAGGAGCAGCTCGACCTCATTCGAAGCCGCACGACCGACCACTGACGACACGTCCGAGCCCACCTCGGACAAGGAGAATCCGTCGATGGGATCGGCCATGGCTGCGGGACTGCGTGTCGGTGTGCGGGGCTCGTCGAGTTCCTCAAGAAGGGAGCCCTGGTCAGCCTCGACCGCCGTCGCCTCACCGGCCGGGTTGGGCTGCGCACCGTCGTCCTGCTCGTCGGCGCTGGCAGCCATCCAGTGGTCCCCATGGCCCTGCCACAGTCGCACCGTCCCGCCGCGGGTGGCGGCGGCGAGTATGACCCGGCGGTCGGGTCGCTGCCACCAGGTCAGCGCTGTCACCGGCCCGGTGTGGCCGGTGAGGGGTTGCCCGATCGGGCTGCCGGTGTTCCCGTCCCACAGCCGCACCGCCCAGTCGTCACTGGCGGTGGCGAGTACGACCCGGCCGTCGGGTTGCTGCCACCAGGTCAGCGCTGTCACCGGGCCGTCGTGGAGGGCGAAGGGCTGCCCGATCTGGGCGCCGGTGTCCCCGTCCCACAGTCGCACCGTCCGGTCGTCACTGGCGGTGGCGAGGATGACCTGGCCGTCGGGTCGCTGCCACCAGGTCAGCGCCCTCACCGGGTCGGTGTGGCCGGTGAGGGGTCGCCCGATCGGGCTGCCGGTGTCCCCGTCCCACAGTCGCACTGTCCCGTCGAGGCTGGCGGTGGCGAGGACGACCCGGCCGTCGGGTCGCTGCCACCAGGTCAGCGCTGTCACCCAGCCGGTGTGGCCGATGAGGGGCTGCCCGATCGGGCTACCGGTGTCCCCGTCCCACAGCCGCACCGTCACGTCGAAGCCGGCGGTGGCGAGGACGACCCGGCCGTCGGGTCGCTGCCACCAGGTCAGCACCCTCACCGGGTCGGTGTGGCCGGTGAGGGGTTGCCCGATCGGGCTACCGGTGTCCCCGTCCCACAGTCGCACTGTCCCGTCGTCGCTGACGGTGGCGAGGACCACCCGGCCGTCGGGTCGCTGCCACCAGGTCAGCGCCCTCACCCACTCGGTGTGGCCGGTGAGGGGTTGCCCGATCGGGCTACCGGTGTCCCCGTCCCACAGTCGCGCTGTCCCGTCGTCGCTGACGGTGGCGAGGACCACCCGGCCGTCGGGTCGCTGCCACCAGGTCAGCGCTGTCACCCAGTTGGTGTGGCCGGTGAGGGGTTGCCCGATCTGGGCGCCGGTGTCCCCGTCCCACAGTCGCACCGTCCGGTCGTGGCTGGCGGTGGCGAGTACGACCCGGCCGTCGGGTTGCTGCCACCAGGTCAGCGCTGTCACCTGGTTTCTGTGGCCGATGAGTTCGACCGCCGTCGCCTCACCGGCCGGGTTGGGCTGCGCACCGTCGGCCTGCTCGTCGGCGCTGGCAGCCATCCAGTGGTCCCAATGGCCCTGCCACAGTCGCACCGGCCCGCGGCGGGTGGCGGCGGCGAGTGTGACCCGGCGGTCGGGTCGCTGCCACCAGGTCAGCGCTGTCACCCAGCTGGTGGGGTCGGTGAGGGGTTGCCCGATCGGGCTGCCGGTGTCCCCGTCCCACAGCCGCACCGTCCCGTCGGTGCCGGCGGTGGCGAGGATGACCCGGCCGTCGGGTCGCTGCCACCAGGTCAGCGCCCTCACCGGGTCGGTGTGGCCGGTGAGGGGTTGCCCGATCGGGCTGCCGGTGTCCCCGTCCCACAGCCGCACCGTCCCGTCGTCGCCGGCGCTGGCGAGGATGACCTGGCCGTCGGGTCGCTGCCACCAGGTCAGCACTGTCACCCACTCGGTGTGGCCGGTGAGGGGTTGCCCGATCGGGCTGCCGGTGTTCCCGTCCCACAGTCGCACCGTCCCGTCGTTGCTGGCGGTGGCGAGGACGACCTGGCCGTCGGGTTGCTGCCACCAGGTCAGCGCCCTCACCCAGCCGGTGTGGCCGGTGAGGGGTTGCCCGATCGGGCTGCCGGTGTTCCCGTCCCACAGTCGCACCGTCCGGTCGTCACTGGCGGTGGCGAGGACGACCTGGCCGTCGGGTTGCTGCCACCAGGTCAGCGCCCTCACCTGGCCGTCGTGGAGGGCGAGGGGTTGCCCGATCTGGGTGCCGGTGTTCCCGTCCCACAGTCGCACCGTCCCGTCGAGGCTGGTGGTGGCGAGGACGACCCGGCCGTCGGGTCGCTGCCACCAGGTCAGCGCTGTCACCCAGTGGGTGTGGCCGGTGAGGGGTAGCCCGATCTGGGTGCCGGTGTTTCCGTCCCACAGTCGCGCTGTCCGGTCGCGGCTGGTGGTGGCGAGGATGACCTGGCCGTCGGGTTGCTGCCACCAGGTCAGCGCTGTCACCGGCCCGGTGTGGCCGGTGAGGGGTTGCCCGATCGGGCTGCCGGTGTCCCCGTCCCACAGTCGCGCTGTCCCGTCGTTGCTGGCGGTGGCGAGGACGACCCGGCCGTCGGGTCGCTGCCACCAGGTCAGCGCTGTCACCCAGTCGGTGTGGCCGATGAGTTCGACCGCCGTCGCCTCGTCGGCCGGGTTGGGCTGCGCACCGTCTCTGGCCATCCAGTGGTCCCCATGGTCCTGCCAGAACTCCACCGGCCCGCCGCTGTTGATGGTGGCGAGCCTGACCTGGCCGCCGGGCTGCTGCCACCAGGCCAGCACTGTCACCCAGCCGGTGTGGCCGGTGAGGGGTTGCCCGATCGGGCTGCCGGTGTCCCCGTCCCACAGTCGCACCGTCCCGTCATTGCTGGCGGTGGCGAGGACGGCCCGGCCGTCGGGTTGCTGCCACCAGGTCAGCACTGTCACCCAGCCGGTGTGGCCGGTGAGGGGTTGCCCGATCGGGCTGCCGGTGTCCCCGTCCCACAGCCGCACCGTCCGGTCGTCACTGGCGGTGGCGAGGACGACCTGGCCGTCGGGTTGCTGCCACCAGGTCAGCGCTGTCACCGGGCCGTCGTGGAGGGCGAGGGGTTGCCCGATCGGGCTGCCGGTGTCCCCGTCCCACAGTCGCACCGTCCCGTCGTCGCCGGCGCTGGCGAGGACGACCCTGCCGTCGGGTCGCTGCCACCAGGTCAGCACCCTCACCGGGCCGTCGTGGCCGGTGAGGGGTAGCCCGAACTGGGTGCCGGTGTTCCCGTCCCACAGTCGCACTGTCCTGTCGTCGCTGGCGGTGACGAGGACGACCCGGCCGCCGGGTCGCGGCCACCAGGTCAGCGCCCTCACCGGGCCGTCGTGGCCGGTGAGGGGTTGCCCGATCGGGATGCCGAGACCCCCGTCCCACAGTCGCACCGTCTGGTCGGTGCTGGCGGTGGCGAGGACGACCTGGCCGCCGGGTCGCGGCCACCAGGTCAGCGCCCTCACCGGGCCGGTGTGGCCGGTGAGGGGTCGCCCGAACTGGGTGCCGGTGTTCCCGTCCCACCGTCGCACCGTCCCATCCTCGCCGGCGCTGGCGAGGACGACCTGGCCGTCGAATCGCTGCCACCAGGTCAGCGCCCTCACCGGGCCGTCGTGGCCGGTGAGGGGTAGCCCGATCTGGGTGCCGGTGTTCCCGTCCCACCGTCGCACTGTCCTGTCGTCGCTGGCGCTGGCGAGGATGACCTGGCCGTCGGGTCGCTGCCACCAGGTCAGCGCCCTCACCGGCCCGTCGTGGCCGGTGAGTTCGTCCGCCGTCACCCCGTCGTCCCACTCGTGCCCGATCGATTCGGCCTCGAGGGTTTGCATGAGGAGTGCGTCAGCGGCGAGTGGGATTGCGCGGGCGAAGCCGGTGCCGTTGTACGGATAGGTGTCGGTCACGACCGTGCGTTGCGGGTGCACGTGGAACCAGAGCGCTCCGTGTGGCCAGTCGGGCTGGTTGTCCACGTGATCGTTCAGGACGGACGCTCGGGTTGGGTGGACCACGAGCGCTTCGTCATGGGGTGTGGTGTTGGTTCTTTCCTCATCGAAGTCGGGTACGGGGACGCCTCGGAGGCGGGCCACCTCCGCGTCGAGGCGGTCGGCGGCCTCCTCCAGGTCGTCGAGCCGACCGGCGAGCCAGTCCAGCCGGTCCTCGCTGAGGCGCTGGACGAAATCATCGATCGTCCGCGTCCGTAGTTCCCGCCTGAGCGCACTCAGGCCGGCCATGTAGGGGGAAGCAACTCGCTCCAGCTGATCAAGCACCGTCTGGCGGGCATCCGCGTCGGGCTCGTCCCGAGTCGCCCGTTCGGCGAGCGTGAGTGGACGCAAGCGCCACTCGTGGTTGTCGGTCATGCGCTGCCATCGCCTGCTGAGATCACGTCGAGCGATCTCAGCCTGCCCGGTGGCCTGTGGATCGCTGGCCGGGTGGGTATTTGGGCTGGGTGTGGTGTCCGAAACGGCCGCGTCGATGACGGCGCGGATGTCTCCGTCGTCGATGAATAGGGGGATGTAGTGGCCCGGCCAATAGCCGATGGTGAGCAGCGGCCCGGTGTTGCCGTACACGCGGCTGCGCGCCCATCCCGTCGTGGTCCGGTCGCCGTCGCGCACGGTGACGTGTTCGAAGAGCTGCAGCCGGAACCCGGTATGTTCGGCGAGCATGTCGGGGAAGCGATCCTGCAACGCGTCCGCACCCCGGCCTTGTTGGAGATCGACCAGCACTGGGTGATCGAGGCCGAGACGGGAGCGTAGCTGGTCCAGGAACTGATGGTTCGTCAGCCCCGTGTACAGCTCAGGTGCCAGGTGGGCCATGAGCTGGCGAACGGAGTCAAGCAGGCACAAGTTCCCGGTGCCGTCGGATGTTCCTGGGCGGACGAAGGGCGGCAGGCGCCGGGCGAGCCCGGCAGTCAAAGGGGTGATGCCGTTCTCCCCGATCACCCACTCCGACTCCACGGCCTGCTCTTCGACGCTGAGATCAGGCCGGAAAACGTGGGAGGCAAGGAGAATCATGTTGGTGGCGAGCCACGTCTCGGCTAGCCCGACCCCGCTGACCAGGGAGTACAGAGCCATCGGCGCGGCCGGCACATGGGGTCCGTCCGTCGGCATGCGAACCTGCGTCAGCTCCCCACCGGTCTGCCTGCGTTGCTGGTCAAGGTTTTGAAGCTCCTGACGGGCCAGCGCCACCCGCGCCTCGAACCGTGGCACGGCGGCGGCGAGCCCAACCAGCCGGCCTCCCCACGCCGCCAACTGCTCCACCCGCTGCGCCATCAGCGCGGCGGCATGATCCTCGGGAAGGTGTGACAAGGCCAGCTCTGCCCGCCACTGTGTGACCCTCTGATCCAACCCGTTCTGACCGGCGATCAGCTCATCCCAGGCGAGCAGGACCCGGTACCAACGCTCCACCTCGACCGGATCGACGCTGACCCGCAGTGGCACTGACGCGCTCTGGGCGGGCTGCGGGGCGACGCCGACCTGCGCCGGCGCCGCCTCCGTCATCAGCTCGTCCAGCCCTTCCGGCCACCATTCATCCTCCGCTGAATGCGTCAGCACCACAGTCGAGTTCCACCCACCCGGCCAGCCATGCACCACCACATGGACCCGAGGGCGATTCCCCAGTGCCGCCGGCGGCAGCGCGTCATTGAGAAACTCGTCGAACAGCCTGGCTGCCGAGATGATCCCGCTGGGGGTCAGCGCCGTACCACCAACCGAGTTCAGGTCGCGTCGGCTGTGTGAGAACAGCTGTGGGGTCTGCACCACCACGACCCGGGCTGAGGCCTCCAGGTCGTCAAACCGAAGCGGTCCCAGATCCGGCTCTGCCGCCCGCACGTCCTCACCCGGCAGCAAAGCTGCCTGACGCAGCCAAACCAACCGACGATTCCCGCCTTCGTCACCGTCCGGCTCGGGCCGCTCCAGGAACACCCACGCCCGGTCATACTCGTAAGCACGCCACGGCGACGAACGCCACATGTCCATCCGACGTATCCGCTGCTGTCCCGCCGGTGTGGGATTCGAAATTCTCGCATGGCTCGAAAGACGATATGGCCCCTCTGTAAGCCTCGTATCAATCAGATTTCGGTGCTCGTCGAATCGCCGGACGAACCAGACCTGATAATCAAGAGCGCGAAACGTCCGCCGTCCCGCATAATCGACCCGCACCGCCTGGTTCTCGCTCGACTGCGGGTCGTCCGAGAACCATGACCGCCTTACAGGCTCGGTCAAGTCCTCCTCGAAGACCGCCACCGGACCCGCGTGCACGGTCCAGTTATCGACCCGCCAAGTCGGCCGCATCTGCGCAACCTCCGCGACCGTCTCGGGCGAAAGGCGGGTGCCCCGAATCGGATACAACGCGACCACCGCATCGGACGGCACCTGCCCTCCGGCCAACAACGCACCGACCTGACGCACCACCTCATCCCGATCCCCGACCTCCAGCACCACCACCAGCCACGTCCGTAGGCTCAACTCAGCTTGCGCTTCCAGCCGCCGGACAACATCGTCGGGCAACCGTGTCCCGGACGGAGGAAGCACCACCTCCACCGTCGGCCGGCGTCCTTCCGCCGGCTGGCGTCCTTCCGCCGGTCGCGGGCCGGTCGTTGGGCCAGCACCCGCGTCGGGCACGCCGGAGGAACCGGGCCGGGTCACGATCGGCCGATCAGGCTCGGTGGTTGCCATCGGCTCGTCAAGGAGAGCCGAACGAAACGACGCACGCTCGGGCTCAACGCCGGTCTGCGGCGGCCCGCTCTGTGCCGGTTCCGGTGCGGGCTCGGCACCATGCGTGGCTCCGGCGGGCGTCAGCCGCTCACGGTACTCGGCCACGAAAGCCGGATCAGCGCGGTCGGGAACCGCGCCGCCGGCACGGCGCACATCCAATCCCGAGGGTGTGACCGTCACCGTCCGGCCGCCCAGCCGAACGCGCCTGCCAGCACCGTCCAACCGTCGCGACACCGCAGCCACCAAACGTGACACGGACGGCCGCCACCGCGGCCTCGGCAGGTTCGGCGTGGTCACCCGGCCCCGGCCAGCGAAACCCTGTGCTGTCTCCGCTTGCGCTTCCAGTCGCCGGACAACATCGTCGGGCAACCGTGTCCCGGACGGAGGAAGCACCATCTCCACCGTCGGCCGGCGTCCTTCCAGCGGTCGCGGGAGAGCCGAACGAGACTGCGGAATCTCGGACTCAAAGCCGGTTTGCGGCGGCTGGCTCTGCGCCGGTTCCGGTGCGGGTTCGGCACCATGTGTGGTTCCGGCAGGCGTCAGCCGCTCACCGCTCTCGCTGGGCGCCTCCTGCGATTGTCGTAGACGGTACTCGACCACTAGAGCCGAATCAGACGTCGGCCGGCCGTGCTGATCGTGCGCGACCCATCGATGGTCCGGCGTTTCGCCCGCGAACAGGTCTGGCCTCACCGCAATCGACACAGCTTGTTGTTGAGCGAACTCCACCAGTTCGTCGAGTCGATGAATCTGTGCCCCCACCGCCTGCGTTCGCACGGGATCATCGGAATCCGGCCACAGCTCAGCGAGCACTCCCATACCCGTGAGATCATCGCTGTTGAGTGCCTGGCGCACGACAGGCAACAGCCCGCTCAAGCCCGGCAAATCAGAAGCGGTGATCCGGAACAGCCCGTTCACCCCCGCGCGGTCGGGAACCGCAGCGCCGGCACGGCGCACATCCAATCCCGAGCGCGTGACCGTTACCGTCCAGTTGCCCAGCCTAGTGCGCTGGCCGGCACCGCCCAACCGCCGCAACACCGCAGCCGCCAAATGTGACACGGACGGCTGCCACTGCAGCCTCGGCGAGTTCGGACTCGTCACATTTACCCCAATGGTGCACAGCGATATGAACATTGTTCGTCCGCGCACGTGCGCGGGTCTGTCCGCCGCGGACGAGCAGGTGCCGGCCCCGCCCTCGGCCGAGAACGAGGCCAGCACCAGCCGGTGCCGTCGCTGCGGGTGCGCGGCGCTCCGTTCGCCGTACCACCCAGGCGTACGTCAGCAGCGCGAGCGTCGACGGCGCGACGGCCCAGAGCCGTCACCACACGGTGGAGACTGCGTGGGGACAGGGGCAGTCCCTGCTTCGCGAGCCACAGTGCCGAGCGTCGGATCTGACACCCGGTGGCCCCGGCCTGACGGGCCAGGCCGCCCCGACCGAGACCGGCGAGCTGTCTGGACCGGATACGGGACGGTCGGAAGGCCTTGGGCTCGGTAATCTGCCAGTTCTGGTGCGTGTTGTTCCAGTTGCACGGGCTGGTGTAGACGTTGCCCGCGGCGTTGCTGTCCAGGCACCGTCCGGTTTGGTGGTTGAGGAACGCCCATTGGCCCATTCACTTCGGCGAGAACGAATTGGCCGTGACGGGGCTGTCCCCGCCCACTGCGAGTGCGCCGCCGATCAGGACCGTCACCGCCGCGGCCAGCCCGCCACGCAGCCGGCGACGCCAGTGTTTTGCGGTTGACTCCCGGTGCCATGCGATCTCCATACGCCTTTGGTTGTAGCCGGTCAGTGAATAAGACGTCGTGGCTGTTGCTGTCGTTCACCAGAACCCGGAGTCCCGGGTTTCCAGGGTGGCTCGTCGAGCCATCAGCCCTCCCGGTCACGCTGATGTGATCGGGCTGTGCTATTTCGCGGGCGATCACGGCGCAGCCGGCGGCTGACTGGCTGTGCGGTGAACAGGTTTGCCTGTCGGTCGCACTCGTCGCCGCGCCACCGGCGTCGTGCTCGACGTTGGCGGCGGCACGGCCGGGATCCTGATCCAGCCGCTCGCCGTCGCCGTCGCCGTCGAATCGTCATCGGAGAAGATCGGCTCGCGTCCAGGCCGTCGTGATCGCCTACTGGGGCGACCCGTCACCCCCAGCGCGCCGGCGTCGGCCTTTCGCGCGGAGCGGCCAATGACGGTGGAGGCGGGCTGTCTGGCGCCGGCAGGGTCGATGTGCCGCGACGACGCGCCGGGCCGGCGCTGCGGCGATGATGTGGGCCCAGCTGAGAAGCGGCTGGAAGAGCCGTGCGGGCTCGTGGCGACCTTCCGGACGGGCCCGCCGTCAAGGCGGTCGAGGTCGACGCGCCGGTGGTGCGCCAGGGCCGCGGAACACCCCACGCCGGGTCCGGCCGCGAATATGAACAGGCACCGCTTTGCGTTCGTGTGCGGCGCGCCGTGGCAGCGGCGACAGGATGACCGGTTCGGGCACCCTCCGGCTCCCCCGTTTCGGTCGGCGCAAGGTCGCGCGGCCGAGCCGGCGGTGGCAGTTCCGTGAGGGTGAGGCCCGGGTCGGCCTGGTGGGGGTTCGACGCTGCCGGCCGGCGCCCTGATGGTCGGCCAACGCTGAATTCGGTCGCAGGTCAGCCTCGGCGGCGTAGGTGGCGGTCATCCGCGGCCACCCGTCGGGCTCGGCCGGACGGCTCGGATCGAAGCGGAGCAGCGGCTCCTGACCGGGCAAGTGCCCCATGACGACGTCGCGGTAGATGGTCGCGCCGAACTCGGAGGTCGGGTACCAGTACCGGTGCGCTCCGTGCTTGACCGCCATCCGGCTGTCGATCATCTCTTGAACGATGTCGTAATAGCGGTCGGCCGGCAGCGCGTTGCCGTCCAGATCCTGGATGTTCCACAGATCGTGGTCGCCGGTGATCGGCCGCAGTACTCCGTCCTCGCCCTTCTCGAAGATCAGACCGTCGCGAATCGCGAACCGGCCGCTCTCGACCAGATTCGTGATCGTCTCATACAGGGCCCGATGCTCACGACGTCGCTGGTTCCAGCGACGCTGCGCCGGCTCCGACTCAGGTGCCGGCGAATCGGGTTTGAAGAAGCCGACCAGACCCCGGTAGTTCGGGTCGGCGCCCAACTGGACATCGACCCTGTTGATGGTCTTGGCCTTGATCTCCTCACCTTTGGGCAGCGCACCCCCGCGGAGATGTCCGGGCACCCACGGGTTCGATGGCCGGACGGTGATCACCACGTTGTGCCGGGTGGCGATCAGCCAGAACTTCTCCTGATTCTCCACGGGGATGCCGTAGGTGCGCTCAGCCTCGTCCGGGAGCACCACCTGGCCGTCTTCCGGCGCCGCCAACATCGCGGGACTCGGCACGGGACGGATCGCCGACGGCTCCAACCAGGGGCTCGTCCCTGCCGGATCCTCGACAGTCCGTGGTGGCAGCGACGCGTCAGCCGCCGTGTCCGCGGCGGCCAGCTCCGACTCCACCGGCGAGGTGGGCCACCGCCCGGCCGGTGGCTCCCACGCGATCAACGGCACCGGCGATCCGGCCGGCGATCCGGGCCGAGCAGCTGGCGGGTCGGGGCGGCGCTCCGGATGCGAAACCGGATCTGAACGCCTGGCCGGCCCACCAGGTTCCTCGCCGGCGGTGCCAGTCGGCCCGTCCTGTTGACCCTTCACCAGGCCCCACTTCCGATCAGCCCCAGCAGCGCGTCACAGAAGGCTAGGTCGTGGCGTCGCTCAACCCCAGTTCCCGATGTTTGGGTCACGGCGGGTACTGCCGGACGGGGTCCCCTGAACCGGGACACCCCGCCGCGGCTTTCACGCCCGCAGGCGTGAACCGGGCCGCCGCTGACGTCGTATTCCGGTAAGGGTTTGCGCCGCCCGGCGCACCCGAGGGGAGATACCGATGACAGTGCCGGTACACCTGCGCTACAGCGCTGGTCACACCTGGCTGGAACAGGCCGGCGACTCGGTCACGATCGGTGTGACCAGGCACGCGGCCGACGGCATGCGCGACATCGTGTACGTCCACCTGCCAGACATCGGCGCCGAACTGAGCGTAGGACAGCCATGCGGCGCCGTCGAGTCGGCGAAGACAGCCAGCGATGTGGACTCCCCCGCCTCCGGTGTGGTCCTCACGGTCAACGCCGCCCTCCGGGAAGACCCGGGTCTGGTCAACCGCGATCCGTTCGGTGCCGGTTGGCTCTTCCGGCTGCGCGTCACCGATCTCGGTGCGACCATGACCGCCGAGGAGTACGCGAAGCTGATGATGGCGCCGTTCCCCGACACGGTGTGCTGAAGACGCGAGCAGAACCCCACCACCGCCGCACCCAGGACCTCACCCCGGCTGTCCGAGGTGAGGTCCAGCCCGTTCGATCGGGCGCTTCAGCAGTCCAGAGCCGCGATCGCGAGCAACCGCAGGACATTGGTCCGGCTGGGATTCCGGGCAATCATACTGTTGATGAGCTCCACCAAATCGACGCGCTCCGAGTTGGTGAAGTACCGAGGGATGAACTCGCGCGAGATGCCCAGCGCCGCGGCCATCTCGCGGTTGGGATTGAAGTCCGCCTCGAAGCCGGCTCCGGCCATGCCAGGGACGGACCTGCGTGCGATGTCCACTGCTGCGGCCATCGCGGGCTTGTCGCGGAGGTCAGGGATGTCGGTCTCGCGCTCCAACGCGTTGGCCAGCGCCCCGATCATGTTGACGAGGGCGTTCTCCGAGTTGAGCTTCGCGAAACCGCGTGTCAGGTTCCGCAGCGCCTTCAGGAGGTCGGCGTCTGCCGCGGGCAGCGCGGCGCGGATGACGCGTCCGCTGCGGAACGAATCGGGCTCGGCGAGGTAGCCGAGCACAGTCCGGGTCGCGCCCCGTCCGGCGAGGTACAGGGCCGCGGCGCGCACTGAAGCCGGATCGTCGACGGGCCGCGCCGCCA
The DNA here is from genome assembly GCF_040654515.1 of Dactylosporangium sp. NPDC050688. Lineage (NCBI taxonomy): Bacteria > Bacillati > Actinomycetota > Actinomycetes > Micromonosporales > Micromonosporaceae > Dactylosporangium > Dactylosporangium sp. NPDC050688. The sequence goes on along the minus strand of NZ_JBFAIC010000047.1, from coordinate 28,065 downwards.
TGAAGATGTCGGTGACCCGAGCGGTCGCCGTCTTGAGAACCTCCTGGGGATCCGCGGCGGTGCCCAGCGATGACACCCAGCGATTCCAGCCGAGCGCCGCGCCGCGGACGTCGGCCTTGGCAACCAGCGACAGCGCGTTGAGGGCCTTGCTCAACGCACCAGCGACGTAGCGCCCGTCGGCTCCCGTCGTGTTCGGCAACGGTGTCAACGGCGGGGCCAGGCCGAGGATCTGCGCCACCGTCGGCAGCGGGTCCAGGTGCGTGGGCAGTTGCGCAGACGCGTCGACGTACGCACGGACGACCGTCTCGACCTCGGTCTGCGTCACCCGTCCTGCGGCGTTGTCCACCTTGTCGCTGAACGCCCGCCATGCCGCCAGGAAGTTTCCGGCCGACGGCCCGTCCACGGCCGGGCCGTCGAACCTTGCCCGCAGATCGTCGCGCCACACCCGCAGCCGCACCAGGTTCGTGGACGGTGACCGGTTCCCGGCCCGTGGTGGCACCAGGAACGCGGTGGCCACGCCGCTGCCTTGGATCGTTCGTTCTGCTTCGTCGAGGCCGATGCTGTGCGCCGGCGGCAGTCCGGACAGTTCGTGGACCCCGACCACGACCGGGGCGCCCAGCGTGTCGGCGATCTCGGCCAGCCTCTCGGGCGTCCGCTCGACGTCGGCGAATCGCGGATCGATGAAAACCTGCCCGCTCATGGTCCCGATGGCGGACGCGAGCGATCCGAGCTCGGCGAACAGGCCAGCATCCGGAACGATTCTGGTCCCGAGTTTCGACGGGGGCAGTGCGGTGGCCGCTTCCCGAGCGATGACAGACCATTCCGGGCCATGCAGGAAGAGCCCGGACGGGATCTCCTCGGTCGAGACACCGTTTGTCGGTTCGTTGTCGCCGTAGGACGATGACGTGGTCACTGACGTGCCGACCGTCGTCACCGAGGCGGCATCCGAAGTCGAACCGGCATCGCTAATCGCTGAATCCGGTGACTGGCGTCGCGGCGACGCAAGCACCAGGTAGTGGCCGGCGACCGAACCGACCGGCAGGAACTGATCCGGCGATGGCTGGCTGGTCAGTCCGTTGGCGGAGATGAGGACCGGAACTCCGGCCCGCCGCCGCAGTTCCCCGGCGGTGTTGGCGACCCACTCCGGCGCCACCGCCGTTGACGGGTTCAGGTGCGCCACCACCTGACCACTCACGGTCATCTGGGCCGCGGTGAGGACCTGGGTCACCGCGGCGGTACCGCCGATGGACGGATCGAGGAAGATCACCACCGAACCGGTCAGCGGCGGCAGCGTCCGGGCGGCCTCCAGGTCCGCGAGACGAGCTCCGACACGTCCGACGGCATAACCGGCCGGCACCTTCTCCACCTTGTAGCCGGGCGGCACGCGCTGCGCGAGGGCGGCGACCTCCAGGCCGGACCGCCAGGACGCGACGTCCGTCCCGCTCCGCCCGTCGACGACAAGGTGCACTGTGGGCGGCAGCTCGCTCAGCAGTCGATGCACCTGGGCTTTGACCGCGGGCGGCATCGTCGCGGAGTCGGTGACCTCGAGCCGCATCGACCCGGGCGGACCGCCGGTCAGCGGGTGCGAAGGCAGCAGCCCCGAGCCGCCGGCGCGTGGGCTCACCAGCGCCGCGCCCGGCCGGGCGGTGTCGAGGACCCAGTCCTGGCCAAGCCTGAACTGGTTGGCCACCCCGGACGGCGGAAGGTCGTGCGGTGTGGCGACGGGAGCCGGACCGGTTGACGGGTACACGAGGAAATACTTGGCGAAGTGATCCGAGGTGGACCCCAGCAGGTTCGTGTCGACGTACGGCACGAACCACTTCGAGTTCGGGGCCTCGAGCAGACGGTCGGCCGGAACGATGATCGGTGCGGTCCCACCCGGGCCGGTCCAGCCCTGGTCGGCCCACCCTTGGACGACATCGACCGGCACGCGTGGCCCGGTGCCCACGTCGATCAACATGGCAGCGCGTTGCGGGTCGGGCAGCCCGCCCAGGAACTCCGTGACCACGGTGGTGTCGCCGGCGCCGGACACGCCGGGACTCACCACCAGGACGGACCGCTGACCGAATGCCCGGCTGGACGCCGGCTGGACCGGGTTCGTCCCGCCGTCACGGGTCAATGCGTACCCCGGCTGACCCGCCAGCGGCCGGATCTCCAGCCCTGATCCGGGCGGCGCGGCGGCGCGCAGCGTCGAGAGCTGAACAGCGGGGTCGATGAGGCCTGAGCCGGATGGGCGCATCACATCCTCGACTGTCAGGGGCGTCGACCCGTCGGATCCGACGTTCCGCGCCGGGGTCGGTGGCCTCATACCGGCAACGGGCACGGCGGGAGAGTGCTCGGCTGGGGTGCCCACGCCCGGCGAGGCAGACGCACCGGTGTCCACCGCGTGGGCCGGACCGGCCGCGGTAAGGCTCGGAGTCGGCGTGATCGAGGCGAGGAACCGTACCTGCGCCTCCGCCTGCAGGGTCGGGACCAGATTCCGCACGTCCGCTTCGGCCTGCTTGAAGTCGGCGGCGCTCCACAGGGTGGGCAGGTCCTGGTCGGCGTGCCTGGCGATCTCGTACCGGGTGACGGTCACGGTCGCCCGGGGATTGCCGGCGTGGACGAACAGGTCGTCGTCCAGTGAGACGTAGAACTGTGCACGGCCGGGATGCCCGCTGCGACCGGCGCGATTCATGGCCTGGACGTCGATGTCATGCGAAATGCTGGAGCGCGCGGTCACCTTCACGTCCAGGCCGCCGGACTTGATCACGTCCAGGCCGATCGGGACGTCGACGCCCCGCGCACCCTGCATGTTGACGACGGTGATCTTGCCGGCCTGGCCGCCCTCATCGATGACCCGCTGGAACGCCGCTTCGGCTCTGAACCCCTTCGCCAGGAACCAGTCGGCATCGACCGCGGTGTGATCCACGTTCCTGGCCTTGAACAGGTCCGAGAGTTTCGAGACAAGGGCGTTGTCGTGCACGATGATCCACTGTGGACGGCCAGCGGTCGCGTCGCGGATCGCATGGGCGACAACGGCATCGAGCTTCTCCCCGGTGGCTCCGAACACCAGGTCGTCGCCTTCGACCAGCTTCGACTTGAAGTAGCGCGCGACGTCCCGGATCGTTCCGGAGAGACCCTGCCGGGCGAACTGCACTTCCTTCCCCAGGGCGGTCCCGGACGCGCCCACGACGACATCGTAGTTCTCGCTGCTGTAGATCTGCCCCGCGCTGACCTTCTTGGTGGTGTCCGCGTCGGCGCGGATGGGGAGGTTGTGCTTGGCCTCGATCGCCTGCGCCAACCCGTCGTTCCAACGGGTCTCGCGACCGAACCTCCCCGTCGATGCCGCGAGGTCCTTCATGACCTTGTGCGTCGTCTGGTTGATGATGACGATCTTGCTGTGCTGGTCCAGCGTGTAGTGCGTCTTGTACCGGTACTGGAACTCGGCGAACGCCGCGAGGTTCAGTCGCTTCAGCTCTGCCGCGGACGGCATCCGTCCAAGGATCCGCTCGACCTTCGTCAGGCCTTGTCCGGTCAGCCCGGACTCCCCACGCCGGCCCGGGCCGAGGTTGAAGTCGGCCGCGGTGAGCGAACCGCTGGCCCGGTGCGAGTTCAGGAAGTCGCGGGCCCAGGTCACCAGACCGGCGACCGCCTTCGGCGCCGGATTGCCGACTCCCGCGCTGTGCTGGTAGATGGTGTCGTCGAAGACCAGCGCCTCGTCGATCTCGTCCATGACCGCGGTCCGGCCAGGGATCGGCTTTCCCCCCAGGAAACTGAATCCGATGTCGTTGTGCGTGCCGGCGTAGATGGTCGGCTCGCCTGGCACCGGCTTCGGTACGTTGCCCTCCTCGTTCATTCGATGGATCTTGGCGCCGTACGGCTCGTACATGCCACGAAGGGCCTCAGCGTCACGTACGGCCAGGTTGTCGCGGGTGGTGATGTACTGCGCGACTCCTCTCCCGAAGGCCAGCCGGCCCACCGCGGCGTGGTACGCCAGCGACTTCCCCTCGCCGGCCGCCATGTTGACCACCTCGATGCGGGTGAGCCCGTCGACCGCATCCGCCTGGGTCCACCGCATCTCCATGCCCGTGTGCCGGCGGATCACCTCGTACACGGCCGCGGTCACGTCGCCGTCCCGCTCGGAGCGCAGCAACCTGGCGATCGCGGCGTCGTCCAGCTCGTTGAGCCGTGAGCCGGCGGCGACCTTCGGCCCGTAGCGTTCGGCGATGTCAAACAGTGCCCGCGCCGCCTGTGCCGCCCTGTTCGCGCTGGCCAGCCATCCCTGGAATTCGGCCAAGTGAATGTCCGCGACACTCCAGCGTCCATCCGCCCCGCGCAGGAACGTGTTCCCGCTGACCGCATCCGAGACGTCAGAGTCCCGGCCCACGCGGTACGCCACCACGTCGCCGGTGACCGCATGACGGACCTCGTCACCCGACCTGAGGGTGATGGTCCTGCCATCGGTCAGCGACAGGCGCTCCGGCCCGGTGAGCCTGCTGACGGTGATCTCCTCGCGCCCGGTCCGCATCGACCAGGCTCCGGCGAGGTCACGGTCGAAGCTGCGCCCGTCGGGCCGTATGACGAGGCGCAGCTCGCCCGCACCGTCGAGCACCGCCTTGGACCCCGGCGGTATGTGCACGACGCCCGGCCCGGTGCCTCCGTCGCCCAGCCGCAGCGACCCACCATTGTGGGTTTCGTGCAGGCCGTCGAGCCGCCGGGTCCATTCGACATTCGCTGCGTGTGCGGGGTCCGCGCCGACCGGGTCGCCGAAGTTCGAGGCTCCCGCTCGCCGCGGGACCACATCCGACCCGGATGGTTGCTCGAGGCTCCACGGCCGGTTCCTGTCATGCGGCGTGGGAACCGACTCGCCCGGCAGCTCATGTGTCGGTGGCCGGACCCCGGCGGCCTGCCGCGCCGCCACGCTCTCCTCACCCACCGAGGTCACGCCGGGGCCTGTCGACCGCTGGGCGACCGGCGACCATGTCGGGTGAGCCGATCTGGCCTTCGCCTCGCTGCCGAAGACTCGGAACTCGTCGGCGTCCGCGGCCGGCACCGGCCTGCCACGAAGCGTCGGCACCACCGAGCGGTCCATCGGCAGCCCGGTCACCCGAGACGCCGGCACCACCAGCTCACCACCCTCGGCGCCGGCCCATATCGCCCGCCGCAGCGAGGGCAGGCCGGAGGCCGGGAACTGTCCCTCACCACTGCGGATCACCACCGACCCGTTCGACGTCGACAGCTTCCCGACCGCTCGGCTGTCGGCGGCACTCAACTCGTGCCCTGGCGACAGCGACACTTCCACCTGCCGGCGGCCGGCAGCGCCCAGGGCCGGCCCAGCTCCATCGGGTCCGCCATGCGGCGACGGTGGGGCCGACCTGACGTTGGGCGGCACCGTGCCGAGGTGCGCTGGATCATGAATCCGCAGCGCGGGCGCGCCCGAGCCCACATGCGGCACCGAACCACCACCACCCGCACCACCACGAACCACCCCAGGCAACTCCACCGCACCACCACGCGACACCCCACCCGACCGCTCCACCGGCGGCACAGCCTGCTCACCCAAACCCGACGGCACCACCTCCCGCACACCCGGCATCCGCGGCGCGGGCGCACCCACATGCGGCACCGAACCACCACCACCCGCACCACCACGAACCACCCCAGGCAACTCCACCGCACCACCACGCGACACCCCACCCGACCGCTCC
>NZ_JBFAIC010000047.1:0-22277 GCF_040654515.1 Dactylosporangium sp. NPDC050688 | reverse complement strand
ACCCGGCATCCGCGGCGCGGGCGCACCCACATGCGGCACCGAACCACCACCACCCGCACCACCACGAACCACCCCAGGCAACTCCACCGCACCACCGCGAGGCACCCCAGTAGCCGCCACATCCGTCGGTGGCACCCAGCGCTCACCGATCACGGGCGTCGTCGGCTCCATCCGCAACGGCGGCACCGGCTCACCGCGACCCCCGATCGACAACCGCGGCACCGCGCTCGTGCCTTCGGCTGGGGGTGGCACATCCGTTCCACCTCGGGTCGTCGTGGCAGGCGGCGGGATGTCTCTCACGGCGGCCGGAGGTTTCGCCAAACCGCCGGGCGGCGCCGCCTCAAGCAGCGATGCTGTGCTGGATCGCGGCGGTGGCACGACCACGTCCGGCACATTTTCGACCGAGGGTCCGCGGCCGTTCCCGCGCAACCCCACCGGCGGCGCCGCACCCGCCAACACCGGACCACCCGCGCTCGCCTCGTCGCGGACGGGTGGTGGCGTCCGTGCCGAGACTTCACTGACGGTCAACGTGCTGACGGGGCTCTCCGGTCGTGTGCTGGGCGGGGACACCGTCAGGGCGTCATCGACCAGACTCTTGGGCGCGAAGCCGAGCCCGCTGCCGTCGAGTGTCGTGATCGTATCGTTCGAGCGAAACGTGGTCGCCGACGAGGAACTGGTGTTCGGTCGTGGGCCGGACGCTCCCCCGACGTTCCGGACGTCTCCCGCGCCGGCAGCGTCAGGCTTGCCCCGGCTCCAGAAGAACGGATGAGCGAATACCGCGCCGAGGCCGAAAACAATCCCGAAGTTCATTGGATCGAAGCTCCAGACGCCCGTCGCGACGGATGCGACGACCTCGGGCACTCCCCATAACACGAGCGATATCGGCAACATAGCCAGCTGGCCGTAGACGAACGTCACGAAGGCATTTTTGGGCATGACCCCGCCGAGCTTCCCCACGATCGAGGCGAACACCCTACTCATCCCATTGGCCAGGGCACTGATGACTCTACCAATAGGAAAGAAGAGTGTGGCAACGTCGAAAAGGATGCCGAATATCAGGAGTATCTTTTTCTTCTCCAGCTCCTTCCATGCCTTTTCCGCCTCATCGGCGAGCGCCCGCACGGAGGTCGCGAACTCGCGGTAGTTCAAAATTGTCCTCTGCAGAACCACCTTGACCATGATCACGGCTTCCACAGTCGCGATATATGCGCTTCCGTGCCACCCGAGGGTTATATCTGCCGCGACGGCGCCTGCCCGTAGATCACGAGGAACATCGGCATGACTCCGGCCATCCACCGCGTAGCCGAGATTCGCGCTGACGTTCTCCATCTTGTCCGCCATGGCATCGAGTCGCCGTGCCAGTTCGCGCAACTCGGCCGGGTCGGGCGGCGCATTCCAGATCGATTCGGTCTTCTTCGGGTCAAAATGCGCCGGGTCTGGCGCGCCGCCGGGCAAATTACACCACCCTCGCGCCGAGTCGTGGCCGGTGCAGCTCGATAGCCACTAGGGCCTTCCCTCTGCAGCCCAGGGCAGACCCCAACCCCGGTATTCGCTGACTGGGCCGTTCTGCCTCGTGCCTTGCCATGCATCGGGGCCGCCGTCGGAGCCGGTCATGAGCGCATGCGCAAAGTCCATCATCATTTCGCGAACGCTCTCCTCGGCCCCCCCGTAGTTCTGAGCCGCCAGGTTGATGCCCGTGCTCAGCCTTATCAGGGAACCCTCACCAGATTTGAGGTCGCTGATGCTCGTGACGCCCGGCGGGCCGAAGAGTGCGACGAAAGCGGCGTCCAGTTGACTCATGAAGTCCTCGGCGGTCGCCGCATCGGGACCTTGCCAGCGAAGGTACAGATCGTTCCACTTGTTGCGGAGGTCGGTCACCTCATCGCCGATGATCTTGACGTAAGAGTCGAGTTGCTTGTGATGCTTGTGCCACAAGGTCGATGGGTCGACCTGGATGACGTTGGAATCCAATCCGTCACGAGGGTTGTTGTAGTCGACCACCCTCGACCCCTTCCGGCAAGAGTTGATGACAACAGCTGATGTCGGTGCGGTTGTGATCGCTCACTCGGGTGGCGGCCCGATACTTCCCTCGGGCGTCATGTTGATCGTCTCCGCGTCGACAATGTTCTGATAGGAACGTCTCATGCGCACCCCTGCCTCTTCCAGGAGAGCGCTCAAGTTTGCCGAGGCAGTCCTGAACTCCGCAGCCAGCGAGTCGAACGAGTGAGCGGCCGGGGCGACCCAGGCATCCTTGATCGCAGTGAACTCGCGCCCAATACCGGCAACGGCGTCCGCAATCACTTTCTGGTGTTTCGGCATACTCGCCGCGAGAGCGCCCAGATCCTGGAGCTGGACATACCAGTCGATGAACGTTCCGTCCGGCAGTTCGGTCGACACGAGCTTACCGTCCCCGGTCAGCACCACCTTTGTGTACTTGCTCGGGCCACCGTCATAGGTCATCGTCTGGTAGTCCGTCTGAGCGTCGTACGTAACCGTGAAATGACTGCCATCAGGATCCACACCCTCGGTCGGCCGGCCCTGCCCGTCCCACGCCGAGTACGTCGTCGTCGAAACCGTGTCCGGCCCGCCCGGATGGTGTTCAACCGACGTCACCGACACCAGGAGGCCCTCGCCGTTGAACTCGTAGACAGACCCGCCCTCGTCCATCTTCATGAACTTGGAGTCGCCCTCATACGACAACGTGAACGCACCTTCGGGGCCCACACCCTCAGTCGGCCGGCCCTCCCCGTCCCACGCCGAATACGTCGTCGTCGAAACCGTGTCCGGCCCGTCCGCATGATGGTTGACGAACGTCTCCGACACCACACGACCCTGGTCGTCATACTTGATGTCCATGTCCGCGCTTGCCATCTGCGGCTCCTGTCCGGTCTCAGCATCGGTGCCCAGGGCGGCCCACCCATCGGACGGTCCAGGCCTGGGCCGTCCCGGCCCGACGCCGGCGGCGCCGACGAGCCTCGGTGATCGGTCCGGGTGGGCACAGTGATCCTCGGAGCTTCCCACCGGCAGGGTTCGACGAGGCAGTTCCCGGATGAGGGGACACCGGCATGGTCCCGGCGGCCAGGACGGACCGGTCCCGCGTGAACCGGGACGCGGCGCCGGGCGTTCTACGGGTAAACACTTCGGCGGCGTGGTGCCAGAGGGGAGATGACCGTGATGGCGGCCGGCCAGTATGCGCTCCGGACGGCGGCGACGGTGGCGTCCGACATGGGCGACGGTCCGCCTGAGGCTCCTGCCCAGCTCGCGATCGACCCGGTGTTCACCGTGTCGATCGTCGACGACCAACCGGTCACGAGGACCGGCATGGAGATTGTGGTGTCGCTGGACCCGCGCCTGGCCGTGGTCGCGTCGATGGCCGACATCGACGACCTCGCCGCGTCCGCTGTGGACAGTGACGTGGTGCTCCTCGCCCTTCCGGCGCACCGCTGCACGCCGGCGCTGGAACTGATCGCCACCGCCGCCGCGGTCGGACGGCCCGTCATCACGTCGACCTGGGACCAGCCGCCTACCCTGCTGAGCGCGATGCGCGCCGGAGCCCGGGGGTGCATCACCCGCCACTCCCCGCACGGCGCGGTCGCCGACGCGCTCCGGGTCGTCGCGCAGGGCGGGACCTATCTGTGCGCACAGCTGGTCGATCAGCTGCACAGCGAGCTACGCCGGCCCCATCACGGCGACGTGACCGGACTGGCGCCCCGGGAGATCGAGACACTCCAGTGGATCGCGCAGGGCTTCACCCAGGCGCAGATCGCCAGCAGAATGGGGCTGTCCCAGGCCACGGTCAACACCTACGCCAAGCGTATCCGCGGCAAGCTCAACGTCGGCAACAAGGCCGAGCTGACCCGGGTCGCCCTCGCACTGGGATATCTGGACGATGACCCTTGCCGCGACGCCGCATGATCCCCGTCCGATGAGGGCTGGTGCGCCACTGCGCGTCGCCCCGCGAGGGTGGGGCAGCCACCGCAGCATCGCGGCGGCGATCCGCGCCGCGACCGAAGGGTCCGTGATCTCCCTCGCGCCCGGTGTCTACAACGAGAGCGTCATCATCGACCGCGATGTGAGCCTCGTCGCCGAGCACGGTGTGGTCGAGATCGTGGCCACCCACGGGCCGGCGCTCGTGAGCAGGACGCCGTCCGCGGCTGTCCGCGGGATCAGCGTGCGGGGCACCGGACCTGCCGCGGTGGCCGTGCTCGCGTCGAGCGGTCGTGTGCGGCTCGACGGCTGCGACATCTCCGTCGGACGCGTGGAGATCGGCGGCCGGGCTCAGGCCGAGCTGGTGGGTTGCCGGATCCACGGGTGCGCGGAAGCCGGCCTGCATGTGACCGGTGACGCGACAGCGAGCCTGATCAAGTGCACTGTTGAGGACATCGAGGGCGATGGCGTCGTCCTGAGTCAGTCGAGCCGCACCGACATCGCATCGACGATGATCACCAAGGCGACCCGGACCGGTGTCTCCCTCACCGGCTCGGCCGCGGCGACGCTGAAGGACTGCGACGTCTCCCACACCGGCGAGGAGGGGGTGTACACGCAGGACAGTGTCCGCCTGCTCGTCCAGTCCAGCCGCCTGTCCGACAGCGGCACCGACGCGCTGGCTGTCGCCGGCAGCGCGATCCCCGATCCGGACCTCGCTGCCGAGCCCGACCAGGCATCGCCCGGCACCGAGGCACCGGCCGGCGTGGCGATGATCGATTGCAACCTCACCCGTGCCGGTCGCGCAGGCGTGCGTGCTGTCGGCGTGTGCAAGGTGACGATGACCGGCTGCGACATCACCGGCAGCACCCGGACGGGCGTGGTGCTCGGCGGCTCGGCCACGTTGGACGCCACGGACTGCACTGTCGTCGGGCCCGGCGCCAACGCCGTTTTCGTCGACGGTGAGGCCCACGCCTCCTTGACCCGCGTCACCGCGCGCGGGGCCGCCTTCAGCTCGATGCATCTCGGCGGCAACTCGGAGGCCGATCTCGTGGAGTGCCAGGTGACGGGCACCCCCGAGCACGGCATCAGGGTCGCTGGGCGGGCCGTGCTCAGGCTGACCGGCGGACGGGTCGAGAAGGTCCAGATGTCCGGCATCCATGTCGAGGACCGCGCGGACGCCACGATTCGCGAGGTTACGGTCGTCGGCGCGGCGATCGGCATCCGGATCGAGACCCGGCACCGCCCATTGATCGAGGGCTGCACGGTGGAGTCGGCCCAGTCCGGGCTGGAGGCAGGCCCAGGCGCCGGCCCGACCGTGCGGTCATCCCGGTTCGCCACGTGCGGCGGGGTCGGCGTGTTCTTCGACAAGGGCAGCACCGCGACGCTGGAGAACTGTACCGTCGAGGACACCGGCGGCAGCGGCCTGGTCGTCTGGAACGGAGCTCGGCCGGTGATCCGGGGCACGACAGTGCGCCGATGCCGTAAGAACGGGATGTACGTCGCCCCGAAAGCGGGCGGCCTCATGGAGGACTGCACGTTTTCGGCCACCGACCTTCCCGCGATCTACATCGGGGCGGAGGGGGATCCCGTGTTGCGCCGGTGCATGGTCCACGACGTGGATGAGGACCTGCACCTGGCTGACGGTGCCCAGCCCACCTTCGATGCCTGCACGGTGCACAACGTCCGGACGGCGACCATGCCGGTCACCGGCGGCGACGCACAGCGGACAGGCGGCGCCGGGGCGAAGGTCGGCGCCGGCGGGCAGCCCGACAACCCCCGGCCGGCGCTGCCCGAACTGCTGCACCAGCTCGACCAGCTGGTCGGACTGGCCCGGGCCAAACAGGACGTCGGCACCCTGGTCAAGTTGATGCAGATGGTCAAGCGCCGCGAGGAGGCCGGCCTGCCGCCACCACCCCTGTCGCGGCACCTCGTCTTCGCCGGAAACCCGGGGACCGGCAAGACCACGGTGGCGCGTCTGTACGGGCACATCCTCGCCGCGCTCGGCATGCTCAGCACAGGTCACCTCGTGGAGGTCGATCGGGCGACGCTGGTCGGCGAGTATGTCGGGCATACCGCGCCCAAGACACAGACCGCGTTCCGCCGTGCCATCGGCGGCGTGCTGTTCATCGACGAGGCTTACGCGTTGGTCCCCGACGGCCATGCCGCGGACTTCGGGCATGAGGCCATCGCAACGCTGGTCAAGCTCATGGAGGATCACCGTGACGAGGTCGTCGTCATCGTCGCCGGGTACCCCGACCAGATGGAGCGGTTCGTAGCGGCCAACCCTGGCCTGTCCTCCCGCTTCAGTCGCACCCTGTACTTCGACGACTACACGCCCGACGAACTGGTCCGCATCGTGAGCCACCAGGCCGCGGCTCACCAGTACCACGTTCCCGAGGCGACCCTGGCCGCGCTGGCCCGGTTCTTCACCGAGACCGAGCGCACCGGAAGCTTCGGCAACGGCCGCTTCGCCCGGAAGGTGTTTCAGGAGATGACCGAGCGGCACGCCTACCGCATCGCCGAGGTCGCGACGCCGACCAACCAGCAACTCAGCACCCTCGATGTCAAGGACCTGCCCGGTCAGGTCAGGTCGGACCGCGGGTAAACCCTGACAGCGCAACGAGACGAAAGGAGCTGGCCGAGATGGGTCACTGGATCCAGAAGGGTAGCGGCTGGGAGTGGTCGGAAACCGGAGACGCGCCACCCGACGGCGAATGGGGATACAGCTACGATGCGCTCACCAGTCCCTACGCCACGCCCCCCCGTTACCAGCCGCTGCCAGACGCTCCGGCCGATGTCGAGATTCCGGCGTTCTCGTTTCAGGACAGCTGGATTTCCAACCTCAACGGCATACTCCCGCCTTCGGAGGTCCCTCCAACTACCCCGGACGGCGATCATCCGCCGCCGGAGAATCCGCCCTTTCGCATCCTGCTCAGCACAATCCGCGATGCCGAGAGCTGGATCAAGATCCCGCTCAAGGACGCGATCGAGGGCCCGGACGGGTGGGAGGAACTCAGGGCGTACATCAACCGGGTCAAGCACTGGATCTTCTACCGTCCCGAGCACGTCGACGGCACCAGGCCGATGGAACACGCGTATCCGACCGACGCCACCAGGCACGCACCGCCGAGCCAGGAAGCCCTGGAGGCGGTCAGTGGCCTAGACAACCTGATGATGTCCGGCGCTGAGACCCTGATGACGGTCGGCGCGTTCCTCGACCTGCTCGACACAGCCGGTCAGATCTACGTCAGGGCCGACCAGAAATCCTTCTTCCCCGCCTCGTGAGACAGACGCCGACGCACCGGAACCGTGCGTTCCGGTGCGTCGCGGTTGTCGGTGCGTGTCAGCCGATGATGCCCCGGCCCATGGTCATCAGTTCGTCGTACACGCCGAAGACGGCCATCGCAAGCAAGGCGCTCGCGATGTTGCACAGCATGACGACGCCCTCGACCCATTTGAGCCGGTCGGGACTTTCGGCCGGACCGCCCAGGGCCGGCTCAGCTTCGCGGCCGGCCGCTCTGGGATGGCGCAGTACCGTCACCATGAGGCCCCAACCGGTGAGGACCACCGCGGCGAAGGCGAGCGCGAACACCGCGACCCCAGCGGTCAGGTAGCGCTCAGCCAGCGTGGCGAGGACGACGAAGACCCCGATGCCACCGGCCACTCCGGCGAGGACGATCTCGGCGGTGAGCGCGGCCCGGCGCGGGCGGAGCAGCAGAGCGAGGCCCGCCGTTCCAGCGAGAGCCAACGCATACGGCTGACGTTCATGGGTGGTGGCCAGTATCGGCAGGGTCACCACGATCGCCGCCGCCGGCCCTGCCAGCAGTACCGTCACCGCCTGCCGGGCCCGCGCGAGCAGGCCCACGGTCGCCTGGGCCAGGGCAGGGCCGCCACGGGGAAGTCTCCCGCTCCATGCGGCGATCGTGGCGCCCAGCGGCTTGGCCACACCGATGATGGCCAGTGCCGTCACCGCGACCGCGGCCGCCATCGAGACGCCGGACAGGTCGGCCCCGGACACACGCAGCACCGCGGCGAGCCCCGCCGCGACGGCCAGCAGCACCTCGAGCGCCACGATGACCGGGTCGGGCACGGCCGCCAGCGCCATGACCGTGGCGGCATTGGCGCCGATGACGGCACCGAACCAGAAGAAATGCTCCCCGGCAATCGCTTGCCCCAGCAGGCCGCCGGCGACCATCAGGCACAGCACGGCGGTCAGGATGACGGCCATGCTCAGGGCCCGCGGCACTGGCGTGCGGAGCTCGTACAGAGCCCATCCGGCCCCCAGGGCGACCAGTCCGGCGACGATCAGGAGGATGGCAGGCGAGATCAGGCCGCCGGCATGTCGCAGTGCGGCCACCGCGGCGGACAGGACCAGCCACAGCAGTCCGAGTGACGCGATCATCGGCCCCCGCGGATTGCCCCGCTCCCGGTTGCGTTCACTCTCGTCGGCCACCAGCTCGCCGATGTCCTCGATCACCGGCGCCGCACCGGGATCGCGGGCCGCATCGTGCAGGTAGAGGACCTGGCCGTCGCTGACGCCCGCGTCGAGCAGCGATGTGCCCACGGGAATCGGCGCGCCGCCGGCCGGGGCGAGCGTCCAGGCCGGCGGCATCACACCGCCGCGGGCCTGTCCGCACATGCGCGCCAGCGCCGCGGCGTACTCACCGACCGGTGCATGACTTGGGAGTGCCACGTCCACACTCTTGCGCGCGCCGATGACGGTGACCCGGCTCCGCGTGTCGAGCATCGCTCAGTGCATCCACTGCTTGGTGTTCACATTCTGCGTGGTGACGTAGTTGTACCAGGCGACGTCGAGCCGGTTCGCGATGTCCCCGAGGATGCCGGGCTCTTGCTGACCGTCACCGAAGAGGCCGCGCGCGGACAGATTCCACTGCTGTTCCAGGCCGTTGAAGTACACGTACGCGTCACCGGTCCAGGTGTCCTGCAGCGGAGCGAGCTGGCGGGCCAGGTCGTTCAACTGCACGAGGATGTTCCCGGCCACCTGCCGGACGAACGGGCCGGCCTCGCCGAGGTCACTGGGCACCTTGAGGTTGGCGTCCTCTACACCCATGTCATGCTCCGATCTGGTCGATGTGGCGGCTACGGCTTCGTGGTCTGCCCAGGGCCGGTCGGGCCGGTAGGCACTGGGTCCAGGTTCATCGGCGGGAGTTCGCCGGCGATCGGGACCAACTGGGCGACGTTCTCCTGCTCCATGTTCACGTAGTTCACGAAGTTGTACTGCAGGCCGCTGCCGATGGCGTCCAACGAGTCATGCAGCATGCGGGCATAGGCGTTGTAGTCGGTCATCATGGCCTGGAACGTGCTCGATGCCACGCCGAGCCAGGAGGCCCCCATCTGTTCCACATAGCCGCGCAGCGTGGCGAGCTCACTTTCGATGAGGCTCGCGGTGTTGTGCGCGTTGACGGCCGCCTGGGCGATGTACTCCGGCGTCACGGTGTATTGCGTCACGTCTTGACCTCCTCGGCGACGTTTCGACGCCCTGGGCGTCGATCACCAGCGTTACAGACCATGTCCGGACCTGACAGTGCCCGGTTCTGAGGACGTCAAGCCAGTGTCCGTGTCCAACTACGCGCCGGTGTACGGCTGGGCACTTGCCTCGGACTGACCGTCTTCGGCGTCGGCAACGGCGACCTGGATCAGCTCGCCCGCCTGACCACGGCGGACGAGCACGGCGCGGCCCGGAGGTCGCGGCTGTGCCCGCTCCTCGCCGAACAGCGCGCCCTCGCGGGGGTCCCCGGACAGGATGAGGCCGACGCACCCCAGTTCGCGTGCCCGAGCGAGCACATGGTCGTTCATGATGACCCGGGACGACCCGCTCACCCGCCGCGCGATCACCAGGTGGAAGCCGATGTCCCGCGCATGTGGGATGAGCTCGGTCAACGCGTGCAACGGGCCCTGCGCCCCGCCGACGAGGTCGTAGTCGTCGATCACCAGATAGATCTCCGGCCCGGTCCACCAGCTGCGCGCCATCAGCTCCTGCCGGCTGATGCCCGGCGGTGGCAGCCGCTCACGCAGCTTCTCCGCCATCTGTGTGACGTACGCGCGTGCCGAGTCGGCGTTGGTGCCGTACGCGCCAAGATGTTCGTCGGAGACGGCGCCGAGGAGTGTCCGGCGGTAGTCGAACACGACGAAGCGAACCTCCCAGCCGGTGTGGCGCTCGCACATGGCGGTCATGAACGTGCGCAGGAAGGAGGTTTTGCCCGACCCGACGTCGCCGAACACGATCAGGTGCGGATCGCCGCCCACCAGGTCCACCGCGACCGGCTGCAGGTCGGACTCGGTCACGCCGATGGGCACACCGGTGTCCGGTGCCGGCATGCTGTCCACTTCGGACAGTGTGATGCGGCTGGGCAGCAGGCGGATCGGTGGGGCCGGCGGCCCGGACCACCCGGCGGCCACCTTCCCGAGGACGTCCTCCTGCGACTCGCGAGCCCCCTCGGTGCTCTCGACCCCGTCGACGCGGGGCAGGGCCAGATGGAAGTAGACCCCGGGGGCGAGCACACCACGGCCCGGCGTCCCGGCCGGGATCGCCATGGACAGCCGCCGGCCGATCTCGGATTCGGCCGGATCGTTGAGGCGCAGCTCGATGCGGGTCCCGATACTGTCGCGCAGGGCCGGGCGGATCTCCATCCATCGGTTCGCGGTCAACACCACGTGTACGCCGGCACCCATACCCCGGGCCGCGATCTCGGTGACGATCTGCTCCGCTCCCTCGAACGCACCGCGCACCGCGCCCCAGTTGTCGATGAGCAGGAAGACGTCGGCTGCCCGCAGTCCCGCCGGCAGCCGCCCGGCGGCCCGGCGCTCCCGAAACTCGGCGATCGCCCCGATACCGAGGCTGCGGAACAACCGTTCCCGCTCGGCGATGAGGCCGAGCACCTCGACGAGCGTCCGGCTGACCAGCGCCTCGTCGTTGCGTCCGGCCACCACGCCGACATGCGGGGCGTCCACGTACGGGTGCAGGGTGCCACCGCCGAAGTCCACACAGTAGAACTGCGCCTCCTCCGGCGTGTGGGTGAGCATGGTGGACAGCATCACCGTTCGCAGCAGCGTGCTGCGGCCGGTCTGGGGCGCGCCGACCGCGGCGACGTTGCCCTGGGTGCCGCCGAAGTCCATGACCAGCATCTGCTGGTCCTGCTGCATCGGCAGGTCGATGATCCCGAGCGGCACCTTCAGCTGCCCGCCGAACGTCCAGGCGCGGGCGGTCAGGCCGCGGCCGGGCAGCACCTCCAGCAACCCGAGCATCGAGTCCAGCGTGACGGCCGGCGGCAGGGGCGGCAACCACACCTGATGGGCCGGGCGACCCATCGCCCGTAGCCGGTCGACGACGATCATGAGTTCGGTGGGGCCGGTGGGTACGGTCGCGGGCTCCTCGGGTTCCGGGGCGGCATCCCGCCCGTGCTTGCGCAACTGGTAGAGCGCCGGCTCGGCCGCGACCCGGTCCGGCTCAGCCTGCTGGCCGCCGGAGTGGTACGACGCCGACACGTGCGCCACCCGCAGCCGTTGGTAGACCGATTCATCGACCTTGAGGTAGGCCGAGCCGGGAATCGACGGCAGCCGGTAGGCGTCCGTGGTGGCGATGACCGCCCTGCTCTCCTGCGCGCTGAACGTGCGCAGACAGATCCGGTAGGACAGGTGGGAGTCGAGGCCGCGGAGCTTGCCCTCCTCCAGGCGTTGGGTGGCCATCAGCAGGTGCATGCCGATGCTCCGGCCGACCCGTCCGATCTGGACGAACAGGTCTGCCATGTCTGGCCGGCCGGAGAGCAGCTCACCGAACTCGTCCACGATGATGAGCAGATAGGGCAGCGGTTGCAGCGGTTGGCCGTCCGGACCGGTCCCCCCGGCCGCCTGCCGGATTTGGTACTCCCGGACCGAGTCGATGTTGCCCGCCGCGCGGAGCGTCCGCAGGCGGCGTTGCTGCTCGCCCATCAGCGCGGCCTGCACCCGGTCGATCATCGCGGCGTCGTCGGCGAGGTTGGTGATCAGCCCGGCCACATGGGGCAGACCCGCCAGCGGCGCGAACGCGGCACCGCCCTTGAAGTCGATGAGCACGAAGTTGAGCAGGTCCGGCGAGTGGGTGAGCGCCAGGCCGGTGACCAGGGTGCGCAGCAGTTCACTCTTGCCCGACCCGGTGGCGCCGACGATGAGCCCGTGCGGGCCGTACCCGTCCTGCGCCGACTCCTTGATGTCCAGCATCACCACCTCGCCGTCCCCGTCGGTCCCGATGGGGACGCGCAGCACGCGTTTGCTGGTCGGCTCCTGCCACTGCGCGGTGATCTCGGCCGTCAGCGGGTCGCCGTTGAGCAGCATCTCGGTCAGCGACACCGTACGGGCGAGGATCTGCTCGTCATCGTCGCTGAGCCGCAGTGGGGCCAGACAGCGGGCGATGAGCTCGACCAGCCGGACCTCGACCAGATCGGGCGTACACCCGTCGACAGCTGCGGTCACCAGCTCGGGCACGCCCTCGACCTGCAGGGCGGTGTCGCTGGGCACGCGTACCCGCAGGTCGACCCGGCCAGGCTCGTCGAGCTCCCGCTCAGCAAGGAAGATCAGGGTCAGCCCCGACTGCGGGCCGGCCGCCTTCAGCAACGACCGCAACAGGTCAGAACGGCCGAATTCGGAGACGGGGTCGAACCCGGTGAACACCACCACAAGGCGGCGTTGGGTCGTCCGGTTGCGGTCCAAGGAGATCTGGGTACGCCGGATCATCAGCTCTTCCTGGCGGTGCAGCAGGTCCTTCTCCAGGAAGTCGGCCAGATCGCCCGGGCGCGAGGCCACCAGCGGCACCACGCCGGCCTCGCCGCCGGCCTCCGGCTCGAACGTGTGCGGCAGCCACTTGGCCCATTCCCACTCGCCCCCGCCGGACGCCTCGATCGCCAGCGCGACATCGTCGGGCGCGTGCAGCACGGCGATCTGACACACGATCGCCCGCAGCAGCGCGGCCGTGCGCTGCCGTGGCCCCAGCAGGCTGATCACTCCGGCCTGGCCCAGGTTCACGACATTGGGCTGACCGTCCACTTTGGCGTGCCGGCGGATGAGTCGCCGGACTCCGGTCAACGACTCCCAGTCGTAGTCGCCGAGCGGGTCGAGCTTCCCGCCGAGCTGGATCGGCGTGGCCAGCTCGGCCCGACCGAGTCCGAGCCGGACGTGCAGGAAGTCCGGGTCGTCCGGCCGCCGCTCCCACACCCGGTCCCGGCTGGTGGCGATGGCCCACAGCTGCTCGGGATCGGGGAACGTCAGCGCGGCCACCAACCGCTGACCGGCGGCGATCTTCCGAGCCTGTACACGGGCCTCGAGCAGATGTGCCCGGTACCGGGCCCGCAGGCGCCTGCTGGACCGGCGATTGTTCTTCTTGGACTGCATACGGGTGGTGACGGCCACAGCGATCGAAACGATCACGAACACCGCACCGAGCACGATCAACATCGGACGACCGAAGCTGATCATGTAGCCGGCCATGCCGACCGCGGTGAGCAACGGCAGGACGACGGTGACGAGGTTACTGGTGCCGCCACCATCGGGCACCTGTGGCGGGGCAGGGATGGTGATGGTGTCCTCGGGCAACCGCGGCGGCATGAAGCGCGCCGGACGGTGGAACGCGATGCGGCTCATGGACGCTCGCTCATCGCCGAACATGCGATCTTGACCTGGGCGATGGCCAGCATGGTGTCGGCAGTCGACGGCTGCCCCTTGCTCACCATCAGCACGGCGATCCCGCCGGCGGCGGCCGGATAGGTGCCGACCTCGGCCCACGAGCCGGGCTTCGCGCCCTGGTCGACCACGAACTGGGCGAACCGTTGACCACCGCGGCCAGCCAGCACGTAGAACTGAGCCGACCGCGCGGCGCGGTAGGACGGCGGGCTCTCGTTCGGCACGTACACGCTGACCGCGCACTGGGTGACCGCACGGGGCACGAACCACCACACCGCGGACGCCCCCTCGCGGTCCGAGCCGGTCGAAGCGCTCACCGGTATCACCTCGAAGGTGCCGTGACACCCGTCCTCCGCCCAGCCTCCGGTCGCCACGGTGCGCCAGCTGGGCTGGCGGCCGGTGGCCTCGAATCCGCTGGTGGCTGTGGCCGGGCAGTCCCAGCCCGCCACCGCGGAGAAGCCGGCGGTGGGGCTTGCCGAGGTCTTCGGCGGGGGCGTCGACGCCGTCAACGTGATCGGATTGATCAGCTGAAGGATGACCCCCGCCCCTAACGCTAGCACCGCCGCGAGGGTCGCCGTGACGAGCAGGGTGTGCGGTTTCGCGGCGCTCCGCTCGGTGCCCGGCCGTGTCCAGCCGTGCTCGACGAACGCGGCGACGAAGTCCCAACGCTGCCGGCCCTGGGACTCGGTGCCTGGAGTGCCTGGATCAACGTTGCTCACGATCGCTCCGCGGATCCGTGGGCTCGGCGTCCTGATCGCGGTGGTCGAGAGGCCGGAGGCCGTCCTGGCGGCGCTCGCCGCTCGGCGGCCCCTGCTGTCCACCGGCGCTGCGTACGGGACCCGCAGCGCGCCACCCGTCGCCGATCCCGCTGCTCTCGTCGCCGCCGCCTGCCGGCTGCGGAGCGGGCTCCTGGGTCGGCTCCCCGGCCGGCTCCCCTGCCGCCCTGGCCGCCACCATCCGGCGCACCCGGAACGCGAACGCCGCCACCGCGACGAGGCCGAGCAGGATGACAAGGACGAGCGCCAGCGTACTGCCGGTCGCGGACGAGGAGCCGCCGGCCGAGGAGACCGAGGGCAGTGCCTGCTCCGTTGACTGCTCGTCGGCGATCGCCTGGCTGACCGCGGCCGAGGGGTTGATGATCCCCCAGCCATAGGCCGGGTCGGGAAGCTGGTTGCCCGTCTTGTCAGCGGTGGCCTTCACCCGTTGAACGACCTGGGCCGGGTCCAGATCGGGGTAGGCCGCACGGACGAGCGCCGCCGCCGCGGCCACGAACGCGACCGCCAGGTTCGTGCCCGAGCCCACCTGCTCCCCGATCCCGCTGATGCCCAGCACGGTGACGCCCACGCCTGGCGCGACCACATCCACCTCGCCCGGCCGGTAGTCGGCCGCCGGATTGTTGTCGACGCCGACACCGGCGACCCTGAGCATGCCCGGCGGCGGCTGGTCCGCCGTGGCACCGGCCCCGGTCGGCGCGCCGGCCACCACGACGACATTGTGGCTGACCGCGGCGGCGACCGCCTGGGCGACTCCTGGGTCGCCGATGTCCACATAGGACCCGAGGGCGACCACCTTCGCGCCCGCCGAGACCGCGACTTCGATCGCGCTGGCCTGGTCGGCCGCCGTGGCGCTCGGCGTCGTCGTGACGACCCGGACCGGCAGAATGCTCGCGCCCGGGGCGATCCCGCTCAACGAGCTGCCATGATTGGGCTGGGCCACGATGATCCCGGCCATGGCGGTGCCGGTGCCGAGGCAGTCGGTGTTGCCACGCCCCGATCCGTTCACGATGTCGGCGCCCACCATCACCCGGCCGGTCAGCTCGGGCAGGGTGGCGTCGGCCCCGGAGTCGACGACTGCCACGACGACGCCGTCGCCCTTGGTCCGCGTCCAGGCCTGGGCGGGCGCCATGCGCAGCGACGCCCAGTTCGACCGGGTCCGATCCCTGCCGGCCGTCGCGCATTGCGAAGCCGCGCCTCCCGCGGAGGTGCCGGTCGGGGTCGGCGTGACGCCACCGGCGGTCGGCGGGGTCGACGTCGGCCTGCTCTCCGGCGCGGCCGTCGGCAACGCCCCGATCCGCACGCCGTCACCGATGGCGTCCCAGGGAAGCACAAGGTACCAGCCCGGATTCAACGTGTTGGCGTCTTTGAGCGCCGCGCCGTCGGGTTGCTTCCGGCCGACATTCAGATCGAAGATCTCGGTGGACCGCAAGCCGTCGCCGAGCAACCGCGTCGCGATCTCCGACAGGGTCTCCGGCTTTCCGGAGCTGGCGGCCTTGACCTGGTAATACTTGACCGTCTCGGCTGCGGCTGCGGGCACGGCCGCCGGGGTGGCGCCGGCGACCGATGGCACTGACTGTTCCACGCAGATCGCGAGGAGGAGTGCAGCCGCCACCGCTGCTCTCGTGCACAGCTTCCAGTTGGTGGGCATCGAACCTCCTCGCTTTCATGGGCTTGACCGTCGACCTGCCGGCCGGGCCGCAGTTGCCTCTGCGGCAGGTGCGGAATTCGGGGCTAGCTGTGGAACACCACGTGCCCGGGATGGCCCTCGGCGTCGAACTGGCTGTAGACATCGCCCTCCGCGGTGGTCTGGGACAGAATCAGCGCGTCCTCCCCGGTTCCGCTCATGATCGTGACACTGCCGTCGCTCATGACCAGCTCGACTCGCCCGTCGGCGAGGTAGTGGTAATCGCCCGACGTTCCGTCCGGGAACTCGACGTGACCGGGGTTGTCCCCCTGGAAGTCGGTGAACTCGGCCCCGTCCGCGGTGCGCTGCATGATCACATGGGCGTCCGGGCCGCGGTCGCTCAGGAGTGTGGAGCTCCCGTCGGACAGGTCCAGCCGAACCGTACCGTCCGGCAGATCGTGGAAATCACCCTCAAGGGCCATCGGAACACCTCATTCTGTTGCGGCTGGGCTGTGGGCTGATCAAGTCGGTTCGCTCCCCGTCGTGGCGGGGCCTTCGGTGGCCGACCGGGCCGGCAACGGCGGCGGCACCGGTGGGCGTCGTGGCACCGGCGGCAGTAGCTGGTCCGGCGGCACGGGCGCCGTGGACGGCACAGGCGGCACGGACGGCACGGACGGCAGCGACCGTGCCGGCAGGCGGGGCGGGGCGGCAGGGGGCGCCGCACTGAACCGGCTCGGTGGCATGCGGCGCGGCCGCAGACCGCGTGGCGACTGCACCAGACGCCGAGGGTTGGACGGCGGCGCCGGCCGCTTCGGCAGAGCCGGTGGCGTCAGCCGGCTCGGGTTCAGGTCATAGGCCGTCGACGAGGCCCGGAACGGCTGGAGGTCGGGGAAGTCCGGATAGGACAGAGCGCTCGGGGCAGCCGTCTCGTGGCCATTGGATCTGCGGCGTCCGGGCTCGGGCGGCACCCATTCCCGCAGACGCCATTGGTCGGACACGGCTGCCTCCTGAGTACGTGATGTGGACCGCGGGTTCGCGGCACGTTGACGCTAACCCGGCGATCACCCGACGGGACAAGCCCCCGGTTCGGCGTCCATCCGCTGTCGGGACCACCGTCCCGTCGTCGGGACATCCGCTCCACTGTGGACCGTCCGGCCGGGCTGGCAGAGGGCGGGCACGCCAGTGCCGGCGGCGCTGCGGTCAACCCTGCGCCATCTCGACGATCCAGTTCGCGCCGTCAGCGCACCTCGAGCTCGTACAGCGAGTACCCGTACCGGTCGGCGAAGCGGGCGGTGCCCACCATCCTGACGTACCGGGCCGGGGTCCGGATGACGGCGATGTCGACGACGCCCCCGGCGCCACGGCTGGTCTGGTACACGGTCTGCCACGTGCTCGCATCGACGGACACCTCGACGCGGTACGCCGTCGCATAGGCCGACTCCCACAGCAACCGCACCTGGGTCACCTGCCAGACCGCGCCCAGATCCACCGCGAGCCACTGGGGGTCCGACATGAACTCGCTGCTCCACCGGGTGTTGGGGTCTCCGTCGTTGGCGGCGGCGATGGCGAAGACACCGGGAGGTTCCACACTGGAGGCCGTGGCGGTGCCGTCGAGCGCCAGGTTCCGTCCGGAGGTGTTGACCGATCCGGGCATGACCGATCGAGCAGGCAGCGGCGCGGCCGCGGGGACGGTCGATGTGGCCTGGCCCCCGGTCACCGGCGTCGGCGCGGCACCGGAGCCGGCCGTGCCGGATGCGGTGGGGGCGCTCGACGGGCCGGCGGTAGCGGAGGCGGAGGTGGAGGTGGAGGTGTCAGGGGCGGACACGGCGGCGCCGTCCGGGGCCGGGGTCGACGGTGGCAGCGCATCCGCGATCAACGGCGGCGGAGCGGCCGTTTCCCGACGGGGCGCCTGGTCCAGCATGAAGCTCGCCGCGGTCGCCGCCACCAGCACCGCCACCGCTGCCAGGATCGGCGTCATCGGCCGGCGGGCCCGCCTCCGGTGCGCCCAGTTGGGGCGTGACCCGGCCACGGGTACCGACCGCGGCAGTGGCGGCGCCTCACCCGACTGCGGGTCGTCCCCGGGGTCGGCGCCGCGCGGCGCCGGAAGATGCGCCGAGACGGCCGGGTAGTAAGCCGTGGGCTGGTCCGTCGGGTCCTCCCGGCGGGCCGGACGGGGATCGACCAGCGGCAGGGCCACGGGCGCCGGCGGCCTGGCGGCTCCGCTGCGCTCAGCCACGGAAGCACCGGAGGTGTGGGGCGGCACGCCACGCAACGTCACCGACCGCTGGACACCCCGATCCCGCCCGTCCGGCACACCGGCGGTTGACTCCGGCTGACCGTCACCTCCGACAACGCTCGCCATCGCCGCGACCGCGAACCGTTCCGGCGCCAGCTCCACACGGCGGCGGGTCTCGGCGGGCATCCGGCCGACGAGCGCTCCGAGCAGGGGCAGCACCTCGTGCCCCGGCGGCTCGCCGGGCACCCCGACGAAGATCCACAACCTGGACGAATCCCACGGGTGTTCCCGAACCACGTCCGCGCCCGCGTCGTGCTGCGGCGACCGCACCCACAACCCAGACTGCGTCACCTCCGCCACCCACTGCTCATTGAGCTGGAACACGTGCTCGTCAACCCGCGGGTACCCGTCGAGTCCACCCACCGGTCCGGCCGGCCGGGCCGGACCAGTGGGTGGGAAGGTCAGAGAGCTCGCCAAGGGCTCCCAGTGCCCGGCCCCCGGCCCGTCGATCGCCCGGCTGACCAACCGGCCGTCGCCCGCCAGCGCCGGCACACCGGTGGAGACCACGACCGCGTACCCGTCATCGCGCGCCGAGGCCGTTGCCGCGGCGACCGTTCGCGTGGCCGGCCCGTACGGTGCCAGCACCAGGCGCTGACGCAGCGCAGGCGGCAGTGTCCGCACCACTGCGAGGATCGCCTCCTCGGCCACCTCCGGGCAACCCGGCCTGCCGATCAGAAGGACCGGACGAGCAGTATCCAGCGGTACGTCATAGGCGGGATCGTCCAGGTCGGGCAGCGGCACACCGGGCGCCTCCGAGAAGAGCCACATCCCCGCCGGAACAGGCAGCAGGACCAGCCCGGCCTGCCCTTCCGGCACGCGCAGCTCGTCCACGTCCGCTTCCCAGTCCGGCCGCGGGGTGCGGCGTCCAGCCGGGCTCGACGCACCATTCGCGTCGTACCGCAGCCAACCGTCCACCGCGAACAGTGAGCCGCCTGGCACCAGCAGCACATCCGCTCGCGGCGCGACTATGGTCGCGGTCAGCTCCCGGGCGAGCCGACGGGCCAGACCGAGGCCGGGAGCACCCGCGCCGGCGAGGGCGAGACGACCCCGGCTGCCGGGCGGCACCGCGATGGGAAGCACCGCTTCGACCACCGACCAGGTGTCGCGGTCATCGGACCGGCCGACCACCGTCACCCAATCCGGTTCCGACGGCAATCCGGCCGCCATCGCCGCGACCACCCCGCCGGGATCGGCGCCCATGACCGCCACCCGGTCACCGACCCAGTTCAGCGCGGAGCCGATACGACTCCAGCGGCCACTGTCAGTGAGCCAACCAACCGACGCGTCCTCGGCCGGCAGCGCGGGATCCATCACCGTGTCGCCGACCCGATCCATAGGGAAGAAACCGCTCCGGGCCATCGCCGACCCCGGTCCTCCTCACGGTCACACCACATACCTGTAGAACGGCCACGGCCGGTGCATTGTTCACCAAGACCCGGCTCTTCCGGGTTCAGCAGGTTCACCACAACGTCGACCTCGGCCGCAGGCAGGGCGGTCATCTCGTCCTCGCGCCGGTCCCTCCCCACCTCGGGTGGGCGCTGAGTCGGTCAAGTCTCATGTACAGGCGCGGCTGGGAGGAAGTAGTAATCCGCGATCCGGCGGCTTCCCGGGCTGAACCCGCCCGTCGTTCCGATCGTCCTATTTGGTGGACATGCCGGCGACGAGGTGCTGATCCCGGCGCTCGACTACCCGCTGGCGTACGGAGGGGCGATGCAGTTCGGCATTTACAGCATCGGTGAGGTCGGCGTGGATCCGGTCAGTGGTAGGACGCCGACCGCACAGGAGCGGATCCGGGCAATGGTCACCATCGCGCAGCACGCCGAGGAGGTCGGCCTGGACGTGTTCGCCACCGGCGAGCACCACGACCCGCCGTTTGTGACCTCGTCCCCGACGACGATGCTGGGCTATCTCGCGGCCTGCACACGCCGGCTGACCCTGTCGACGGCGACCACCCTGATCACCACCAACGATCCGGTCAGGGTCGCCGAGGACTTCGCCGTGCTCCAGCACCTCGCCGACGGCCGCATCGAGCTGATGCTCGGGCGCGGCACCCACCAGGTGTCCCCGTGGTTCGGCCACGACTCGCTCGACAGCGCCGCCCTCGCCGCCGAGCACTACGAGCTCCTGCGTCGGCTGTGGAGGGAGGAGGTCGTCGACTGGGACGGGCGGTACCGTCGCCCGCTGCGGAATTTCACCGCCACGCCCCGGCCGCTGGACGGCGTACCGCCGTTCGTCTGGCACGGCTCCGCAAGCAGCGAGAGCGCGGCCGAGCTGGCCGCCCGCCACGGCGACGGCTTCTTCGCCAGCAACACATACCTGCCGGCCGAACACTTCGCGCGGATCATCGCGATCTACCGGCAGCGCTACGCCGATCACGGTCACGGCCGGGCGGAGGACGCGATCGTCGGCGTCGGCGGGTACATCTTCGTCCGCCGCAGTTCGCGGCAGGCGGCCGAGGATTTCCGCCCGTACTTCCACAACTCCCGCATCATGGGCCGCGGCGCGTCCCTCGAGGAGTACGTGAGTGAGACCCCGCTGATGGTCGGCAGTCCGCAACAGGTGATCGACAAGATACTGACCCTGCGCGAGCGGTACGGCCACTACCAGCGCCAGTTGCTCATGGTGGACGGCGACGGCATCCCGCTGCCGACGGTGCTCGAGCAGCTCGACATCCTCGGCGCCGACGTGGTGCCGGTGCTCCGTCGGGAGATGGCCGCGCGATGACCGCCGGGCGCCCCGGCATGCCCCCAACCGCCAGGTCCCGCCGCCAGAGTGGTCCTCACACGGAGATCGCGCCATTGGCCGGGTACCGCGTCGCGGTGGCGTCCGACCGGCGAAAGCACGGCTTGGCCGACCTGTTGACGCAGCTCGGCGCCCGTACCATCGGGGTGCAGGCGAGCCGTTCGGTCCCGCAGGTCGACGAGTCGCGGCTGCGTGAGGCCACTGAAGAGGTGCTGGCCGGGCCCTGTGATGAGCTGGTGGTCTCCTCGGCCTTCGGGTTGCGGGCCTGGTTCACAGCGGCCGGCCGCTGGGGCCTCGCCGACGCGTTGCTGGCCCGCTTCCGCGAGGCGCGGCTGCTGACCCGCGACGCCCGGGCCGCCGACAGCCTGCGCGAGATCGGGCTGACCACGATCTGGTCGACCGCCGGCGCCACCACCGAGGACCTGTTCCGGTATCTCATCGCACAGCCGGTCGAGGGGCGACGGATCGTCGTGCAGGCCGACATGGTGACGCTGCGCGAGTCGTGCCGGGCGCTGCGCGCCCTGGGCGCCGAGGTGGTCGAGGTACCGACGTACCAGAGCTGCCCGCCCACCTACGCCGACCACCTGCGTCGCCTCAGCGACCAGATCGTCGAACGTGAGATCGATGCGGTGGCCCTGCTCGGCGAGCCGGCCAGCGAATACTTGATGGCCCAGGCAAGCTCCGAGGGCAAGCTGAACGAGATGCTCAACGCCCTCTCCGGCGACGTGATCTGTGCCTGCCTGGGCGCCGGCACCGCCGAGCCGTTCGTGGCCCACGGGGTGCACCCGCTCGTCGGCGCCGCCCCCTACCTCGAGGAGTTGGCCGCCGGCCTGGTGGAGGCGCTGGCGCGGACCGCGACCCGGCTCACGGTCGGGACGTACGAGATGGAGCTGCGGGGCCTGGCCGTGGTGCTGGACGGACGCCTGATCCCCGTGCAGGCGGGCCCGCTGGCCGTGCTGCGGGCGCTGGCCCGCGAGCCCGGCCGTGTGGTCTCCTACGTCGAGATCAGGCGCTCGATCCCCAGCTTGTCCGATGTGGACGATCACGTCATCGAGATGGCCGTGGCGCGGCTGCGGCACTGCCTCGACGGCGCGAACGTCGTGCAAACCATCGTGAGACGCGGCTACCGCCTGGCCATGTGACCGTGCGCCTGCCGAGAATGCCATCCATGCAGGTGGTGGGCTCTGCCCGCTTCCTCTTGGCCAACACGTTGCCCGGCCGTCAAGATCGGAGCGGAACC